>DASVUF010000061.1:0-19845 GCA_036387195.1 Pyrinomonadaceae bacterium
GGCCCGCCCCGCCCGCGTCTTAATCGCCTGACGCGGGCGGGGCGGGCCGCGCCCCTTGCGTTCGTTCCCGCCGCGCGGCCCCGGCAGCGAACGCCCGACACCTGTCCGCGCGGGAATGCGTCGGGCGCGGGGACGCAGGACTTTCACCTGATAAAGTAACGGGGCGGCGCCGCGGCGCCGGGGTTGCAGAAGCGTCCGGCGACTTATGATTCTCAAGTCGCGCGAGACGCGACCGGCTGCGGAGGTGAACGTCAATGTTGCTCGCCATCTGTCTCGGCCCCGAGGCGCTAATCATCCCACTGCTCGTGCTCCTGCTTTTGGCGGGGGGCGTTTTCGCGCTGTTACTCTTCGCGGTGACGGCCCTCGTGAAGTGGGCCCAGGCGCGTCGGGACAGGAAGGACGCGGAAGACTCTTCGGAGCCTCTGCCCGCGGCGGCGCCGGGAAGTGTTTGAGGGGTGCGACCGACGGGCCGATGAACGAACGCAAGTCTGTCCTGATACTCAACCCGAACGCGGGGCGCGGGCTCGCGGCGAACGCGCGCGAGGTCGAGACGTTCTGCTCGATGGCCGAGGCGCGGGGCGTGAGCGTCCGCGTCGAGCACACGCGCGGGCCGAACGACGCGGCGCGGCTGGCGCGCGAGGCGGCCGAGGGCGGCGCGACCGACGTGGTCGCGCGCGGCGGCGACGGGACTGTCCACGAGGCGATTCAGGGGCTCGTCGGCGCGCGCGCGCGCCTGATGGTCTGGCCGGCGGGGACGGCCAACGTGCTGGCGCGGCAGTTGGGGCTGCCGCGCGCCGCGTCCGAGGCGGCCGGGGTCTTGGTCCGCGGGCGCTCGCGCCGCATCACGCTCGGGGCGGCGACGAGCGAGCGGACGGGCGAGCGCCGCTACTTCTTCATGCTGGCGGGCGTGGGGCTCGACGCGTCGGTCGTCGGCAGCGTGCGGCCGCGCCTGAAGCGGCGCGTGGGCGAGGCGGCCTTCTGGTACGCGGGGCTCGCGCACCTGGCGCACTGGACGCCGCGCGAGTTCACGGTCGAGGTGGGCGGCGAGCGCCTGCGCGCGACCTACGCAGCCGTCGGCAAGGCGCCGTGGTACGGCGGCGGCCTGGCCATCACGCCGCGCGCGCGGCTCGACGCCGACGAGTTCGAGGTCTGCGTGATAGACACGCGCAGCCGCCTGCGCTACCTGCGGCTGCTCGGCCACGCGATGCGCGGCGGCGCGCCCGAGGGAGCCCCCGGCGTCACCTTCCGCCGCGCCGCGCGCCTGCGCTGCGAGGGCGACGTCGCCGTGCAGGCCGACGGCGAGCTGATAGGCCGGCTGCCGATGACCTTCGAGGTCGTCCCCGAAGGGCTCGAAGTCGTCGTCCCGTGATTTCTGAAGGACGGAAGGACGGAAGGGCGGACAGTCCTCGCCCCCGCGGGACGGCCTCACCCGCCCTGCTTCTCGCGGAACCAGAGCATCGCGGCGGCGACGCACAGCGCCATCGCGACGACCATCAGCAAGCCGCCGGCGAGCATCCACCCGTCGCCGGGGTCGCCGCCTATCTGCGCCAGCGGGTTGGCGGCCGAAGGCGGCGGCGCGCCCGCGGCCGCCTGCGAGCCGGCGTACAAGCTTGCGATTGAGCAGAGTGTCAGGAAGGCCGACGCGGCGAAGAGACGCTTGATTGTTCTGTACATTTTACCGGATACCTCATCTTCTCCCGGCGCCGCGACGTTAGACGCCGCCCCGCGCCAAAGGTTCCGGCCGACGGACGAAGGGGAGCGGCGGCCCGCCGTCAATAGACCTCCCGCAAAAGTCGCTCTGAACGAACGTGAGAGCCGGCGATTTAGCGGCCGACGTTTCCGACGGCCCCGACTTTTGCGGGAGGTCTAAGAGATAAAAGACGGGCGGCGCGTCTCAGCCTCCGGGCCGGGACGCGCCGCCTTCGAGCTTCCTGCCGTCTACCGTTCGGGCCTACTTCCCTTTCAGCCACGCATCGCGCAGGGCGCGGGCGGCGGCCGGGGCCTTGTCGTCCTTCTCGATGCCGTATTCGGCGCGCGCGCCGCCGGCGGAGGGCGTGCGCGTCATGCGCAGGCCGACGTAGGCGAGCGCCTCGTCGTAGGGCGGCGGCTCGACGCCGTAGACGTGGCGGCGGAAGAAGTCCGAGAGGTCCACGCCCGTGACCTCGGAGGCGAAGCGCTCGAACTCCTCGACCGTGTAGGCGCGACCCCTGAGGTAGTAGCTGTCGCCGGCCGACTTCAGGTAGAACTCCTCGTAGGCGCGCCGCATCACGTCGTCGAGCGAGGCGCGCCCCTTCGAGCGCCCGCGGATGAACAGGTCGAGCGCGACCGCCAGCGTCTCGCCCTTCGGGTAGTAGCTGACGACCGTGTCCGAGAGGTTGGTGCGCTGCTCGCTCGACGCGCGGTCTATGAAGGACGCCAGCAGCGAAGCCTCGACCGCGCTCGTCACCCTGTTGCCCGGCGAGTTCTCGACGCCGCCGATGGTCCCCGCGTACGAGCGCAGCAACTGCTCGTCGTCCCACAGCCCCGCGCGCCGCTGCGCCAGCTTGCCGTAGTAGTTCGTGAACCCCTCCGCTATCCAGAGGCCGCGCGTCACCACGGGGCGCGTGAAGTCCCACGGCCCCAGCCCCGCCGGCCGCAGCCGCTTGACGTTCCAGACGTGGAAGAACTCGTGCGACGCGGTGCCGACGGCCTCCTCGAACGTCCGGCCGGAGCCGAGCGCGCTGGTCTCGACTATCTGCGTCGAGTTGAGGTGCTCCATGCCGTCGCCGCGCCGCGCCGTCGGGTCGAAGTGGAAGAGAAAGGTGTACTGCTCGTAGTCCGGCTCGGGCATCATCGCCGTCTGCGCGCGCACGACGCGCTCGACCGCCCTCGCGAGGTCGGCGCGGCGGCCGCCCTCGTCGCCGAACGAGTGGACGACGACGCGGTAGGTCTTGCCCCCGACCTCGAACGTCTGGACGGTGAAGTCGGGCGCGACCTCGGTCGGCGTGTCAATCAGCAGGTCGTAGTTGGCGAAGCGAAACTCGGTCTGCCTGTCGCCCTTCGACTGGCCGTTGACGACCTTCCACCCGGCGGGCGCGTTGACCTTCAGGCCGACGGGGTCGTGCTTGTGGCCGACGACGTAGACGAAGAGCGACGCGCCGTTGAAGTTGGCGTGGCGCGGGTCGAGCTGCGAGAAGGTGCCCGACAGGTCGTCGGCGAAGACCTTGTAGAAGAAGGAGACGCCCCCCGCCGGCGGCGCCGCCGCCCCCCCGCCCCCCGCGTCAACGCGCCAGGTCTGCGTGTCGAGCCGCGTCACCGGCAGCGCCGCCGCCCCGCAGCCCGCGGCGCCTTCAGTCGGGCAGAGGCGGGCGGCGCGCGCCGCGAAGGCGTTCTTCGCGAAGTCGAAGACGGCGTAGCGGCCGGGCGACCACCGCGGCATCTGGAAATCGAAGCCACCCGCGCCCGGCGGGCCCTGCACGTCCACGCGCACCTCGAAGACGTGCGACGCGGGGTCGGGCATCGAGAGCGTGTAGAAGATTTTGTAAGCGGGCGCGTTCGTGTCCTGCGCGCGCGCGAAGGCGGGCGCGAGCGCCAGCAGCGCGAGCAGGCAGAGGGCGCGCGTCGCGTGGGCGCGGGCGGGGTCCGTCATGCGTCTTGCCTCCGTCAGAATCTCTGGTCGCCGGTGTTACGGGAGCGCGGCGCGATTATCGGCGCGCGCCGCCGCGGCTGTCAAAAGAGCCGCTTGACCGGGCCGCCGCGCGTCGGTTATCAACTCTCACACGATGTTGACCACCGAACGGCTCTACTACACGGACTCGCACCTCGTCGAGTTCGACGCGCGCGTCGTCGAAGTCACGAGGACGGACGACGGGCGCGCCGCCGTCGCGCTCGACCGGACGGCCTTCTACCCGACGGGCGGCGGGCAGCCGACCGACACGGGCTCGCTCGGCGCGGCGCGCGTCGTCGAGTGCGTGGAGGCTGAGGGCGGCGTCGTGCTCCACGTCTGCGAGGGCGAGCCGCCGACCGAGGGCGGGCGCGTCGGCGGGCGCGTTGACTGGCCGCGCCGCCTCGACCACATACAGCAGCACACGGGCCAGCACATCCTCTCGCAGTGCTTCGTCGAACTCTACGGCGCGCCGACGCGCTCCTTCCGCATGCTCGATGACGCCTGCGAGGTGGACGTCGAGCTGGGCGACCCTTCGGACGAGAAGGTGGAGCGCGCCGTCGAGCGCGCCAACGAAATCATCTGGGGCGACCGCCCCGTGCGCGTCCACCAGGTCACGGCCGAGGAGGCCGCGCGCATGCCGCTCCGGAAGGACTCGGAGCGCGAGGGGCTTCTGCGCGTCGTCGAAATCGAGGGCTTCGACTTCAGCCCGTGCGGCGGGACGCACGCGCGCTCGACGGGCGAGGTCGGCCTCGTCGCCGCGCGCCACTGGGAGCGCGCCAGGGGGCTCGTCCGCGTCACCTTCGTCGCCGGCGGGCGCGCGCTCGCCGACTACCGGCGCGCCAACCGCGCGGCGCGCGCGACGGCCGCCCTCTTCAGCGTCGCGCGCGACGAGGCGGCCTCGGCCGCCGCGCGACTACAGGACGAGCACAAACAACTGCTGCGCCGACTGCGCGCGGCCGAGGAGTCGGCGGCGCGCGGCGAGGCGCGCGAGCTGTACGAAGAGGCCGCGCGCTCGGCGGACGTTCCGGCCGACGGCGGCGCGCGCCCGGCGGGGGCCGCGGCCGAAGGGGACGGCGCCGCGCCTTCGCACGCGGGCGCGCGTGAGACGCGGCCGGTCGTCGTCGCGCGCGTGTTCGAGGGGCTGGAGGCCGAAGGGCTGCGCAGGCTGGCGGCGGCCGTGGCGGCGCTGCCGCGCGCCGTGGCGCTGCTCGGCTCGGCCGAGGGCGGGGCCGCGCGCCTCGTCTTCGCGCGCGCGGCCGACGCCGCGGGCGACATGAACGCGCTCATGCGCGAGGCGTGCGCGGCGCTCGGAGGGCGCGGCGGCGGCCGCCCCGACATGGCGCAGGGCGGCGGCCCGCGCGTCGAGCGGCTGGCCTCGGCGCTCGCCGACGCGGCCGCGCGCGCGCGCGCCGGCGGGCGTTGAAAGGCGTTGACCGTCCCGCGCCAGTCGTGATAGTTTTCAGCCCGTAGTCTTTTCTCACCAAGCTTTACTTTATTTGACGCCCCTCGCGTGCGCCTCGAACGACCCCGTCGCGGGCGGGTTTCGTCCGCGGCGTTTGAATGTTCAGGCCGCAATCACACGAGCGCCAAGCGCCGCGCCCGCACCGCCTCCCGGCGGGGCGCGAGGCGGGCGACGCTGCCTGCATTAACAGAACATCACAGGAGAGCAAGAAGAATGCGCAACTCCCTTCGACGTCCATCACTTCTCTTTTACGCGGCCGTGTTCGCGGTCTTCGTCTTCGCCAGCGCGACCGAAACCGCCGCGCAGCTCATCATCAGTGAGTTCCGCCTGCGCGGCCCCAACGGCGCCAACGACGAGTTCGTCGAGATTTACAACAACAGCGGCGCCGACCACACGGTCAACTCCACCGTCCCGACCTCCACGGGCTACGGCGTCTACGCCTCCGACGGCGTGCTCCGCTGCTCCATCCCGAACGGGACGGTCATCCCGAACCGCGGCCACTACCTGTGCGTCAACTCGGTCGGCTACTCGCTGGCCAGCTACCCGGCGGGCAACGGCACGACCGCGACGGGCGACGCCACCTACACTACAGACATCCCCGACAACGCGGGCATCGCCCTCTTCAACGGGAACGTCGTGGCGGCCGTGGCGGCGGGGAACCGCATGGACGCCGTCGGCTCGACCTCGGAGGCGAACACGCTCTACAAGGAGGGGACGGGCTACCCGGCGCTGACGCCCTTCTCGATTGACTACTCCTTCTACCGCGACGACTGCGGCAAGTCCGGCTCCATCACCACCTTCGGCCCCTGCACCATCCAGACGCCGAAGGACACCAACAACAACGCCGCCGACTTCGTCTTCGTGGACACCAACGGCACCTCGGCCGGCGCGGGCCAGCGCCTCGGCGCGCCGGGCCCCGAGAACCTTTCGTCGCCCATCCAGCGCAACTCTTCGCTGCCGGGCAACCTGCTCGACCCGTGCGTCTCTTCGGCCTCGCCGCCGAACCGCGTCCGCGATTTCACCTCCGACCCGGCGAACAACTCGACCTTCGGCACGCTCGACATCCGCCGCACGGTGACGAACGCCACGGGCGGCAACGTCACGCGGCTGCGCTTCCGCGTCACCGACATCACGACCTTCCCGGCGCCTTCGGGCATCGCCGACCTGCGGCCGCGCACCTCGACGGCCGTCGTCGTGACCGTAGACCGCGCGCCGTGCGGCTCGGGCACCTCGAACGTCACCGTGCAGGGGACGACGCTGGAGCAGCCGCCTTCACAGCCCAACGGCGGCGGCTTCAACTCCAGCCTCTCGGCCGGGACGGTGACGCTCGCCACGCCGCTCGCCAACGGCGCGACGATTGACGTGCGCTTCCTGCTCGGCATCCAGCAGACCGGCAACTTCAAGTTCGTCGTCAACATCGAGGCGCTGCCGTAAGAGCTTAGGCGGCAGTCGTTAGTCGTTAGATAGACCGAAGGCGGCGCGTCCCGGCTGATGCCCTGGACGCGCCGCCCGTTTTTTACCTTCCGGCCGCCGCCCGCCGTTTTACACACTGCCCGCCGGCGCCCGCCGCTATCGTGTGAAGCAGTTCTTCTCCTCCGCGAAGCGCGCGTCTTCGAGCGGGAGGTTGTGCCTGACCTCGCTGTATGTGATGACGGAGAAGTCGTCGCGGACGCGGAAGGGCAGTTTGACGCCGTCCACCTCGCGGAAGTCCTCGAAGTGCGTCCGGTCGCGCCGGACGAGCAGCCCCGTCCGCGCGTCGAAGTAGAGCCGGACGGCCGCGCCGCCCTCGGTCGCCGCCTCGACGACGAACGCCTCCGCGCCCGCGACCTCCTCCCTCCCCTTGAGCGACATCGAGCGGTAGAGCCGCCGCGGGTCTTCGCCCCACGCCGCGCGCGCTTCGAGCCTCAACCCGGCCAACTCGTCGCCCTCCAGACGGCGGAAGCCGAACAGTGGAATCTGCATGTAGCCGTACTCGCCCGTGTAGCCGCGGCGGACGACGCCGAGCCCCTCGACATCCACCAGCGACACGTACCTGTCGGGCGCGCGCTCCAGCACCTCGACCGTCCCGCTGACCTTCATCCCCGCGTACGCGCCCTCGATGCGCCCCTTCGACACGCGCGACGACAGCCTCCCGAACGCCTCGCGCCCGCCCACGGCCTCCTCGTAGCGTTTGAGTATGGGCTCGACCTCGGGCGCGACGCCCGCGGGGCTCTCTGCGGCGGCGGCGGCCGGCTTCCCTTCCGCGCCCCCGCCCGCCGTCTCGACGACGACCGACGACGACGCCGGCGGCGCCTCCGCCCTGACGACGATGGGCGCGCGCGCGCCCGTCTCCAACTCCCCGAGCGCGGCCTCCAACTGCGGGTCGCGCCCGGCCAGAAGCTCGCGGCGCGAAAGCCTGACGGGGAGGTCGGGCGAGACGCCCTGCCCCTCGATGACCGCGCCGCCCGGGGCGACGAAATCGGCGAAGGCGTACTGGAGGATGGCCCCCGTCGGCAACTCCTTCGCCGCCGAGGGGAGCGTCGCGCCGGCGCTGCGCTGGCCGACGACGACCGCCCGCGCAGAAGACTGCAACCCGGCGGCGAAGATTTCGCCCGCCGACTGCGTCTCGGCGTCAATGATGACGACGAGACGGCCGGCGTAAGGGCTGCGCTGCGGCGTGACGAGCAGGTCGTGCCAGCCCGCGCGCGTCCGCATCATGCCGAACGAGACGGGGCGCGGCTCAAGCAGCCCGCCCATCCCGTAGACGAGCCCGAGCAGCCCGCCGCGGTTGCCGCGCAGGTCGAGGACGACGCCCGGCGCGTCCTTCATCGAGCGCAGCGCCGCGCAGAACTTCTCAAGCACCGGCGCGACGAACAGGTTGAAGCGGATGTAGCCGTGGCCGCCGCGCAGCAGCTTCGACTCGAACTCGACGAACTGCGCCGGCAGCGTCCTGAGCGTCGGCGTCAGCTCGCCCTTCAGGCGCTCGCGCGGGACGACGGCGCGGCGCAGACGGTCGCGCCCGTCTAGGTAGGAGATGCGGACGCTCGTCCCCGGCGAGCCGTTGACGTAGCCGACCAGAATCTCGGCCGGCATCTGGTTGCGCGCCGCCGGCTCGTAGACTGCCGCGAGGCGCAGCGAACGCAGGATGGAGGACATCGGCCACCCGTCAACGCTCCGCAGGACGTAGCCCGCGCGCAAGCCCGCGCGCTCGGCCGACGAGCCCGGCTCGACGCGCGTCAAGACCGCCCGGCCGCCGACGACCCGCAGGTCAATGCCGATGCCGTACGTCAGGTGCTCGGCCGCCGCGAGGCTCCCGCGCGCGCGCGGCCTCTCGCCCGCCGCATCTTCGCCCCCCTCGACGGCGCCTTCGTCCTCGCCCCCGCCCTCTGACGTGGAGGGGATGGCCTCGGGCGGGATGACGTTGAAGTGCGACTTGCCGAGGCGGTTGAGCATCTGCTGCAGGAGCACGTGCAGCTCGCGGTCGGTGCGCGCGGCGGCCGCGCGCGGCGCGAACTCCGAGCGCATCGCGTCCCAGTCCACGCCGCCGAAGCCGGGGTCGAAGTGGTGGTCCCTGACCGTCTGCCAGACTATTTCGAAAGCCTCCCTGCGGCGCTCGGCCTCGGCGCGCGCGCCCGACGCGGCGGGCGGCGGCGCGACCGCGGTCGTCGTCTCGCCGCGCGGCGTCTGCTGCCCGCGCACGGCGACGGAGCAGTGAAGCGCCAGGAGTATGAGGAAGAGAGAGCTGAGCGGCCTGACCCTGAACATTGGGCTCCTCGCGCGGGCGGCGCGGCTGCGGCGCGCCCGGCGTCTCGAACTGGAAAGGCGCGTCCGCGTGGAGACGTGTGGGAAGAAGCGGCCGCCTGCCGGCTATTAAAGCACCCAGCGGGCGGGGCCTGTCAAACAGTTGCGCCGGCCGTACTACTTGCCTTCACTCCGCAATCAATCTGAAGGGTGCGTCCCCTTTCCGTCCGCTGTGTAATGCCGAGAGAGGTGTTTTAGTTCGCTTTCCGCTCGACGGCGGCCGCGGCGTCCGGCGCCGGGCGGCCACGCGGGCCGCTAAAACGTTGGAGTCGTAAGGACTTAAACGCTCGTGCCGGTCGCGCGCGCCGCCGCGGCACGGGTGTTGTTATCTGGCTTATGCGAGTGCTTGGGAGTTCAAAAATTATTGACTGAGTGACACAGGAGGAGAGTGAAGATGCTTTGGACAATTCTGGTGATTCTGTTGGTTCTGTGGCTGTTGGGTCTTATCGGCGGCGTCGGCGGCGGCTTGATTCACCTGCTGCTCGTCATCGCGCTGGTCGTCTTCGTTATCAACCTTCTGACGGGACGCCGCCCGGTCGTCTAAAGACGGCCACCAAGGTTTAGAACGCCGGCCCGGCTTCATCTGCGACGGGCCGGCTTCTTCAGACGCCCTGGGGCCTCGGCTTCAGAGCATCGTCCACAGCGGCGGCGCCCTTCTTCAACTTGGGGGGAGGGCGCCGCTTGCTGTCTGCGCGCCCGCCCCATTTCGATCCCGCGCGGCGCGACCCGCCCCAACTTGACAGCCCCCCCGCCGGCCCCTAATATCTACCCTCGCGTGGGGCAGTAGCTCAGTTTGGCAGAGCGCCGCGTTCGCAATGCGGAGGTCAGGGGTTCGATCCCCCTCTGCTCCACCAAAAGATTCAACGACTTACGGCGGGGCTGCTCCCGCCGTTTTCGTTTTCGTCGCCAGTACGTTGCCAGGCCACGCCGAAAGCGAGTCCAGACTGCGGACAGCTTGCTCCGTGTTCGCGTTCGTCGCGTGCGCGTAACGCATCGCCATCCGAATATCCGCCCCTCGAAAATGTAGGCCGGCGTGAACGGGTCAACGCCCGCGGCGGCGAGCCTCGTGGCCGCCGTGTGGCGACGCGGGTCGTGAAAGCGAAAATTGCCGCCCCCGCCTTCCTCACCGCAGGCCCGAACTGACGCCCCACCTCCATCACACGCCCGCCCGACTCCGGCGACGGAAGGATGTGCTCGCTCGTCTTCGGCGACCCTTGCGGCAAGCCTTTGACGGTCCCGTTCATCGGGACGGCGCGCGCTTTGCCGTTCTTACTTTGCCGTACGTGGGCGGTCTTGCGCGTCAGGTCAGGGTCGAACCACCTCAGGTTAAAAATCTCGCCGCGTCTCATGCCGGTGTGCAGAGCAAACAGAACGATGTGACTCACCCGTTCGCTTTTGGCCAGCGCCTTGAAAGCACCTGGGCGCCGACGAAGGTGGCGCCCGTTGTGAAGCCGTCGGTATGGAAGATAGGGCGGCGGTAGGGGGCGCGGCTGAGGTGGGTGAAGGCATAAGCCAGGCGTTGATTTACCAGCGTTGAGGGACAATACTATGCGGCGCCTGCGGCTTCCATCAGCAGAAACAAAACCTTACTTTCAGATACTGAGATAATAAACATGCTTCCTAACGATCTGCTTGATGTCACCAATAACGTTATCGGCGAATTCGTAGCCGCCGCCCTTCTCTTTATATTAGGTTATATTTCTCGCGGCCTCGTTTCACGAATTAAGGAGGTCCGTAAGAATGAACTGTTGCGGGCGCGACAGCAGCAGGTTCTACCCAAGAACACGGCAAAGTGGTTGATTCAGTATTACCTTGACCGAAATCGGCTGGACGACTTGTACGCAGTTAAATTTGACGGGAAGCATCGATACATTCCTTTTCTTACAAAACCCGCCTGGCATGACGAACCTTTGAACGAGGACTTGATCGTCAACCGCTCCGCGGTGCTGCCGCGGTCGAAGGCCAGGGTCAACAAACGTATTATCAAGAAAAGAAAACACCTCATCGGCCTGGATAACAACGGCAGGCTCTGGGATGACCCCATCCTTTGCGTGTCCTCCATCGCTACTGAAGGGCGACCGAGACTAACGGTCGAATTGGCTAACTATTTTCAGTACCTCTCGGCCTGTGGCGGGGTGGAAGAAGAGACTTATAACGCCATCAACTGGCCGGGCAGGTTGACGCCCCTTCGAGACAATTTTGTCAGTGACGTTGACACCCTATCGTCATGCGGCCTGAAGGCTCACGGCATGGGCATGCAAGTCGCCTTCGTATACAAAGACACCGATGATTATAAAATTTTGATACAAAGGCGAGTTTTTTCTGTCGCTACTTACGGCGGAGCCCTCGCCGTCGTGCCAACGTTCGGATGCCTGCCCGTGGGGGGCGAATCCGAGTCTGAGATTTCTTTACTGCACAATTTTCTTCGCGAGTTTTACGAAGAGCTTTACTCTTCCCCGGAGGTTGAAAGGGAGAGTTCTCACATCGACCCGAAGTGGTTTTATCACGTCGACCCGGTCTCTTCGCTGGTCGCGCTGCACGACTCCGGGGATTTCGTATTCGAGATTTTAGGCGTCGGATTTGACGCGCTTAACGGGGAGGTGAACATCGCGGCGCTGGCGCTAATAAACGACATTGAATTCATGCGCCGGCAGATTTCCATGATGAAGGCCAATTGGGAGATCAATAATATTTACCCGATCAGCATCAACTCGCCTCAGTTGCAGGACGACATCCTGAATTACCAGTTCCAACCGGGCAGCGCGTTTGCAATAACAAAGGCCCTGCAGCGGCTCAACGAGCGCTATGCGGTTACGAGTGAGGTTTGATCATGGGCGCCGCTTGCATGGTGTGCCAGTCCACGGCCCGGAAAACTATTTACGTGTTGGACTTCGGGCGAATTGTCGAATGTTCGAAGTGTGGACTCGTGTACGCCGTCACCCCTGACGGGGCTGACCTTGTCGAATGTGAGTACGGGGAGCAGTACTACAAGAATGAAGGGGGCCAGATTCAGTACGGGTACCCGGATTATTTCGGGAAAGAAAGAGAGGCGCGGGTTCTTGCCGCCCGAGTATTTGTTCAGGTAATCGGGGTGTACCGTAAGAACGTGGGGAAATTATTAGATGTCGGCTGTGGCGGCGGCTATTTCGTCCACGCGGCGCTCGCCTCCGGTTGGGACGCGGTAGGAATAGATAAGTCAGACTACGCGATACAGATGGCGTCCAAACTCGTCGGCGGCCATGTTCTCCCCGGCGAGTTAAAGGACTACAGTTCGACTCTCAGCCCGGCGACGAAATTCGATGTTGTTACAATGTTCGACGTTATAGAACATGTGAGGAATCCAGTAGAGCAAATCAACCTGGCAGTTAGCTTATTGTCGGCGGGCGGCGTCGTGGTTCTTACCACTCCCACATACGGAGGGAAATTTTCAACGGGGCAGGGCGCCAATTACGTCCAATTCAAACAGGATCATATTTACCACTTCAGTATACGGACGATGGAGGAGCTACTACGGCGAACCGATGTTTCCGGATGGGACATATACCAATTAGCAGACGTTTTACAAAGTATGAAAGGGGATGTTCCGGATGAGGTTCTTAATAAATATCAAAATGAGCGTGAACACATGCTGGTGGTATGTCGAAGATAGTTTGTGAGCATACGCCCTCGCCCGGGTCTGGAAAAAATCTTTATCCCACCCCCCGCCCGGTCTATTGTTTCTTTAACACTCGAATGTTCGAACAGGAAATCATCTCTGTAGCCGAGAGCGATGAGGTTTCCAAGTAGCCGTTCGCAATGCGTAGGTCAGGGGTTCGAGCCCCCTCCGCTCCGCCAAAGAATTAGAAAGAGGCCACCGTGGAGGTGGCCTCTTTCGCGTCGGGGGACGGCGGCCTTGGAGGGCGCGCGGCGGGGGCGCGGCGCGTGCGGGTCGGCGTCAGGAGACGGTGAAGTCGGCGGACTTCTGGTCCTTCTGTTCGCCGGCGTCGTTGAGCATGAAGACTTCGAACTTGTACTTGCCTTTGGGCCAGCCGTCGGCGGGCGGGGAGAAGGTGAAGGTGGCCGTGCCGTCGCCGGGCAGGTCGAGCGTCTTTTCGAGCCCGGGGATGGGGCCGCTCTGCTCGCCCTCGACCTGGTCAATGACGAGGCGGCCCCTGACCTTGACGGCGCCCGGAGAGTTCGAGACGGCCGCGACCGCGTAGACCGTGTCGGCCCCGGCGAAGTTGGAGGTCGCCGCGCTGACGTCCTTGTCCTTGCCGAGCTTGAGGGCGCTGATGTTGGCCGTCGAGGCGCTGAAGTTGCACGCCAGCCCGACGAAGACGAACAGGCACAGGGCGAGCACGAGGTCTATTCTTTTTCTACGCATTGTCACTCCTCTAATTTTGTTCGCAGTTGGGAGAGCTAGTTGTCCGGCGCCGCGGCCGCCAGGGGCCTGGGTCTCTGAGGCGCGGCACATACTAACACTTACGGGGCGCTTGTAAAGGGCGCGCGCCGCCGCCCCTCCCCCCGGCGCGCGAAAGCCTCCGACGCCATTTTCGCGAGCGGGCAACCCTCTCGGCCCGCGCGGCCATCCATCGCGCTGAGCCCGCCGCTCTCCCGCTTGCAAAGCGCGTCTCTCTCTGTTTTCATGTGGCTTCGTTCGGAAGGCCGCACCCTGGGGAGGAGTTATGAAAGTTCTTACAGCCGCACGCCCGCTCGCCGCGCTCGCGCTCGTCCTCGCGCTCGGCGCGCCGGCGCTCGCCGACACCATCCGCATGAAGGACGGCCAGGTCATCCGCGGCCAGATTGTGGGCTTCCGCGACCAGCAGTTCACGGTCCTCATCGGCTCCGGCGCGCGCGGCGGCCGGCGCAGCAGCATCACGCTCTACATGGAGGATGTCGAGGCCATCGAGTTCGACTCGGCGGGCGCGGCCGAAACCTCCACGACCGGCGGCGGCGGCGACGGCGGCTACACGGCGCCGGCCGAGGCCGCTCGCTCGACGCAGCCTTCGCCGCGCCAGTCCGAGCCGCAGCGCCAGCCCGACCCGCGCCCGCAGCAGCAGCAGCAGGCGGGGCAGCGTCCGCCCGTCCTCGGCAACGACTCGGGCCCGGCCGCAGGGCGCCAGAACACCGGCGCGGCCCCGACGCAGACGCCCGCGCGCGGCGCCGGCGCCGGCGGCGACTCGCCCTTCTTCCCCGTGCGCGTGCGCGTGCGCGCCGACAACGCGGCCAACGGCTGGACGGACTCGGGCCTGATGGTCAGGAAGGGGCAGCGGCTGCGCATCTCGGCGACGGGGCGCGTCTCGCTGGGAGAGGGGCGCTTCTCGACGCCGACGGGGCTGCCGCGCGTCGTGGACACGGAGAAGCTGATGCGCAACGAGCCGACGGGGACGCTCATCGCCGTCATCGGCGACGACAACGACGACTTCATCCCGGTCGGGGCCAACCGCGAGTTCTTCGCGCCGCGCGACGGCCGGCTCTTCCTCGGCGTCAACGAGGGCAAGCTCGATGACAACACCGGCAGCTACGACGCGCTCATCGAGGTCGAGCCCGTGGCGAGCGGCGGCCGCTAGGGGGGCGGGGGCGCGCGGGACTGCCCCGCGCGGCGAGAGTTCGGGGCCGGGGTCTTTAAACTGACGGCGGCGGGCGTAAAACCATTTGCCCGCCGCCGTCATCTAAAGGCTCTGGCCTTTGTTTTATTTGACCGAGCCCGCGGGCGGGCCTTATAGTCGAGGCGTCCCGCTCCCTTTACAACGTTCCCCGGCCACCCGACAGAGGTTTTACCGAGCTATGAACATCCGCTTGACGCGCCGCGCCGCCGCGCTCGCCCTCGCGCTCCTCGTCGCGAACGGACTCGTCGTCCTCCCCGCGCTCGCGCAGTCGAGGCGCACGCCGCCGCAGGCCCCGCAGAAGAAGAACCCGCGCCCCGGCGAGCAGGAGGGCGGCGAGCCGCAGCTCAAGCAGGAGCCGCAGGAGCCCGTGCCCGCCGACGTGCTCAAGGAGCAGGAGGTCGTCCGCGTCGCCGCCAACATCGTCCAGGTCGAGGCCGTCGTCTACCACAAGAAGACCGGGCAGGTCGTGATGAACCTGAAGAAGGAGAACTTCGCCATCTTCGAGGACGGCATCCAGCGCGACGTGACCAACTTCTCGACGCCCGAGGCGCCCATCACGGTGGCCGTCGTCCTCGAATACAGCAAGCTCGGCCAGCGGCTCGGCTTCGCGAGCGGCGGCGGGTTCGAGCCCGGCCAGTACGAGGTGCTGCGGCCGATGGCCGCCTTCCTCCAGCGGTTCGTCAAGCCGCCCGACGACTACGTCTCGGTCATCGCCTACGACATGCGGCCGACGCCGCTGACGGACTTCACCAACGACCCCGGCCGCATCGGGCAGGTCATCGGCCTGCTGCTGCGCAACCAGCCGGCCTTCACGGAGTCGAACCTCTTCGACGCGCTCAAGCTGACGCTGGTCGGCGGGCGCGCCGACTCGGTCGTGCTCGAAAACTCCGAGAAGGAGACGGCCGAGTACTCCGGGATGACCTCCATCCAGGGGCGCCGCAAGGCCGTCTTCCTCATCAGCAGCGGCATAGACACCTTCAGCAAGATCAACTACGACCAGGCGCGCAAGATAGCGCAGAACGCCGGCATCCCCATCTACATCATCGGCACCGGCAACCTGTACTTCAAGAAGTACGACCACATGATCGGCGCGCAGGACGGCATCTCCGGCTCGGTCGACCCCGGCCGGATGACCTTCCTCCAGGCGCAGAACACGCTGCGCACCTTCGCCGAGGAGACGGGCGGCGCCTACTTCCCCATCACCTTCGAGGGCGAAATAAACTCCGCGCTCCAGAGCATCAACGCCATGATGCGCAACCAGTACAGCCTCGCCTACTCGACCGGCGAGCGCCGCGACGGCAAGCGCCACAAGATCGTCGTCAAGGTGGACGTGGACGGCGACGGCAAGTACGACGAGAAGGAGTTCGTCGTCAAGGCGCGCCAGTACTACAACTCGCCGAAGAGCTGAGGGGGAGCGGGCGGCGGACGCCACGGTGGAAAGACCGAAGGCGGCGCGTCACGGCGAAGGCCGAAGACGCGCCGCCTTTTTTCGTCTACCTCCGCCCGCCGCCCTTCAGGCGCCGTAGAGCCTGACGCGGAACTCGTCGTTGACGGCGTGGACTTCGGTCTTGCGCCCCGAGAAGAGGCGCGACTCGCGCAGGAGCATGGGGAGGCCGCCCGTGGCGAGGCGGAGGCCGTAGGCGGGGCTCGCGAAGACCGAGGCCGTCTGCGGGTTGAGCCGCTGCTGGATGCCGTAGCGGATGGCGCGCTGCATCGCGGGCGCGAAGCCGGCCGTGCGGCGCGGGTTGGCGACCTCTATCGAGCTGTCGTAGACGTTGACGCGCGTCGGCGCGCCGGCCAGCGCCAGGTCGCGGTGCGCCAGCGCGTTGGCCAGCGCTTCGAGCAGCGCCCCGCGGTGGTAGTTGGCGCGCGCCGCCACGGGCGACTCGGCCGCGGGCACGGGCGCGCGCGGGCGCGGCGGCCGCTTCTCCCAGAGGTCGCAGTAGCGCTCGACGAACCGCACGGCCGACTCGAAGAGCGTGTGGAGGTTGCCCGCGAGCGCGACCGTCTCGACCTTCGGCGCCTGCGGGCCGTCGCCCGCGTAGCGCGAGGCGACGACCGCAGCGCGCGGCAGGAGTTCCGCCACGCGCTCGTCGCGGCCGAAGAGCAGCAGCCCGGCCACGGTCGGGGCCACGCGCTCGGCGCGCGCGCCGGCGGCGGCCGGGACGGCGAGCAGCAGGTCGCGCTCCAGCACCTCGGCCGTCGGGTACTCGGCGGCGGCGCGCGGCGGCGCGTAGGCGTCGGGCTCGAACTCGCGCACGAAGCTCCACAGGTGCGCCTCGTCTATGTCCTCGACCTCCGCCCCGAGCGCCGCGACGTTCTCGTAGCCGAGCGGCCGCGCCTCGTCGAGGAGCGCCGACAGCTCCTCGCGCGTCGCCTCGCGCTTCTCCGCCCCGACGCGCAGGAAGTAGCGCCCGTCGGTCGTGCGGTACGGCCGCCGCTTCCCCTCTACGTCGAGCGCGACGACCCTCAGCCCCGAGTCGAACGAGAGGATGTCTATGAACGGGAAGAGGGCTGGCTGCACGTCCTCGCGGCAGATGCGCACCAGCTCGTCGCGCACGGCGTCGGCGTCGTCCAGCCCCTCGACGCGCAGGTTGTCGTTGACGCCGAAGACGATGACGCCGCCGCCCGTGTTGGCGAGCGCGACGATGCCCTGCGCGATGCGCTCGGGGTTCGAGAGCTTGACCTTGAGTTCGAGGAAGGTGTCTTCGCCGCCGCGGACGAGCGTCATCAGCTCCGACCGCGAGGTCTGGGGAGCGGGCGTCGTCAGGTAGTCCTGGAAGGAGCGCGCCGAGGGGGGGTCGTGGCGCTGGTGTCGAAATTTTCTGCGAGCCATTTGTGTAAGGGCGGGGCTCTTCACTCGCCCGCCCGGACGCCCCTCGGCGGCGTCGCTGGAATAGAGCAGTTTTTAGTTTTTAGTTTTCTGGCGGCCGCTTTACACGGCCGCCGCCGCCGCCGGCTTCGACTCAAAGCTAAAAACTAAGAACTAAAAGCTCACTCACCCTAGGGTTTCGCCGTCCCCGCCGCCGTCGCGGCCGGTGACGGCTTCGAGGACTTCGAGTTCGCGCCGTTCGAGCGAGCGCCCCTGCGCGGGCAGCGCGAGCGCGTAAAGTCCCACGGAAACGAGCGCGAACGCGGCGAGTATAACATACTTGACGGCGTGGCTCGCGGCGAAGTGCCCCGCCGCCACCGACGCGGCCGGCGGCAGGAGCAGCAGGAAGAAGACGGGGACGAGCATCAGCCCCGCCACGCCCGAGCGGTTCATCCGCTTGCCGAACTGCACGCGCTTCGGGAACCGCAGCGAGAGCCAGTTGCCGACCGGCGCCGACAGCGCCGCCGTCGTCACGAACGCCAGCAGCGCGAAGAGGAGCGTGCGCGGCGTCAGGTCGCCGAGGATGAGCCCGCCCGCGAAGACCCCGACCGCGACCAGCACGAGCGCCACCAGCGTCAGCGCCGCGTTCTTCGCCAGCAGCACCGTCCGCCGGCTCGCCGGCGACAGCACGACCGCCCGCATCCCCGACCCGTCGTAGCCGAACAGGTTCGTCGAGACGGGCGAGACCAGCATGAAGATGTAGACCACGCTGAAGACCGCGCCCGCGCCCTCCGCGTAAGGCGTCATCGCCCCGCCCCACGGCGCGCGCCGCCCCAGCCCGGCCGGCCCCATCCGCAGGACGACCGTCAGCCCCACCGCCATCAACGCGATGACGCGCAACTGCGCGTTCCTCAGCGCGTAGCGCAACTCTTTCTCGAAGAGCGCCGAGAACTGCTCGGACGCGAACGGCAGCCGCCAGCCCGCGTAGCCGCGCGCCCGCTCGTCGGCGGCCGCCTCGCGCCGCGCCGCGCGCTTCCCGCGCCTGCCTCCCCCGAGCCCGAGCGCCGTGCGCCGCGCCACGCGGTACGCCAGCAGCGCGCAGCCGCCCGCGTACGCAGCCAGCGTCAGCAGCGACGCCGGCAGCGCGACGCCTTCGCCGCCGACGAGCCCGCGCGCCAGCCCGTGCGCGGCCGCGCCCGGCGGCGTCCAGCGCGCCCATTCCAGCCACCCGGCGTGCCTTTCGAGCAGCGGCACCAACTGCCCCATCAGCGCGCCCGTCATCCCCAGCGCCGCGCCGAGCAGCGCCAGCAACATCTCGCCGCGCGTCCGCCGCGCGCGCATCAAGGCCCCGACCACCGCCGACAAAAGCTTCGACAGCGACAGCCCGAACGCGACCGCCAGGAGCCCGACCGCCAGCCCCGCCGCCGGCCGCCCGACCCCGAGCCCGACGCCCGCGCCGACCGCGACGAGCGCCGGCGCGACGAAGACGGACGTGAGCCCCGTCAGGTCGCTCACGAAGTCGAAGACGAAGAGCTTGACGAGCGAGACGGGGTAGAGCAGCATCCTCGACGGCTCGAACCGGCTCCCGCCGCCGAGCGCGACCGGCATCAGGCCCCACGTCATGAAGGCGACCGTGAACATGAAGAACAGGATGACGTAGGCCGCGCGCGACGCCACCGGCTCGCCCGGCGCCCCGGCCGCGGCCGCCGACAGCACGTACGAGGCCGCCCCGAGGGCGAGCGCCAGCGTCAGCGACAGCAGCAGCCCCACCGCCGCGCCGACCGCGCCCGCCACGCGCCCGGCCGCCGCCCGCCGCGACCGCAGCGAGTTGCGCAGAAGCCTCCACTTCAACCACACCAGCGCCCAAAGCTGTGACATAAGCCTCCGGAGTTCCGCCGCCCTCCCCGGCGCTATAATATAGCCGTCGAACCGGGACGCGCCATGACTCCTAACCCGAAGCCTTTGACGGCGAGCCCGAAGCCTTCGAAGATGAACCCGAAGCCTTTGAAGATAAACCCGAAGCCTTCGAAGACGAGCCCGAAGCGTTCGACCGTGGCGGCGGCCGCCCTGCGGTCGCTGGCCGCGCTCTGCCTCCTCGCGTCGCTTGCGCCGCGCGGGGCGGGCGCACGGCCCGGCCGCGAGGGCCCGGCCGCGCGCGGGGCGCAGCAGGGCGCGCGGCCGCTCTGGCCCGGCTCGCGCTTCACGGCGGCCGACCGCGCGCGCGCCGTCCGCCGCGGGCTCGACTTCATCTACCGGACGGCGCGCGACCCCGCCAACTTCGAGTCCTACGGCGGCGACTACCTCTGGTGCTTCTACACCGTCGGCGCGAGCGTGAGCGACGCCGGGGTGCGGCGCGAGGCGCTGCGGATGGGCGTCGAGCGCGCCCGCCACTGGCGGCGCACGCGCGGCGCGCTGCCCGAGGACGCCGACGCCCTGACCGTCGCCGACTACGCCTTCGGCGGCGACGCGGCCGACAGCCTCGGCGTCCGCGACGCGCGGCTGAAGGCCCAGGTCCGCCGCGCCGCCGGCCGCTACGGCGCGCGCGACTTTCTCCTCT
>DASVUF010000062.1:0-24442 GCA_036387195.1 Pyrinomonadaceae bacterium
GAGGCGTTGACGCGCGACTCGACCTCGCGCCTCAGCGCCTCGTCGCCCGCGCAGGCTTCGGCGAGGTACGCGGCACGGCGCGCCGGGGCGAGCGACGCGGCGCGCTCCGCGACCTGTTCTATCTGCCTGTTTCGCTCGGGCGTCATCGCCTCCGCCTCGACTGGAGAGTTTTGTCCGTCGCGCCGCAGAGGGCCTGTGCGCGCTCGCGGCAGGCCGGGCGGCCTGCGACTCGCGCCGTGCGGCGGGACTTCCCGCGAGCGCGCATTGTAGCACCTCGGCCGCGCGACCCGCGCCCGGCTGCGCCCGCCCCGGAATCGTCCGCGCGCCCGCCCCTCGGAAAATTATCCGCGCGGCGCGAAACGTTTCCCACGCGCCGGTCATAAAGGTTTGGACGCGCGGGAATGCGCGAAGCCGCGAAGCCGCCACGGCCCGCGGCGCCGGCGGGCCGCGCCCGCCGGGCCTCCAGACGAATCTCACCCCGCAAAGAAGGGGCGCGGGCCCTCAACAGCCCGCGCCCCTTGCCCCAGGGCCTTCTTTACGAGTCGAGTCAGCCGCGCGGATTCGTGTGCGCGCGCCGCCGCAGCGAGGCGAGGCGCGAGGCGCGCGACGCGGGGACGAGCGCGCCCGCCTCGGGCGGCGGCGTCTCCGTCAGGTTCGTGAACTCGTCGGCGTGCGCCTGCAGGTAAGAGAAGAAGCGCTCGAACTCGCGCTGCATGGCGTCCATCTTCTCGCGCATGTTGAGGATGATCTCGACGCCGGCGAGGTTGACGCCGAGGTCGCGCGTCAGGGAGAGGATGACGTCGAGGCGTTCCAGGTCGGCGTCCGTGTAGAGCCGCGTGTTCCCCTCCGACCGCGACGGCTTCAGAAGCCCCTCGCGCTCGTAGAGCCTCAGTGTCTGCGGGTGGATTTCGTACTGCGTCGCCACCGCGCTGATGGTGTATGTCCCGCCCTTTCGCCTTTTCATAGTACTGAGTGCTGGGCGCCGAAGACCGGGCGCCGGAGGCCGAGCGGGGGGACGCCTTTAACTCGGCCCTCGGCGCCCGGCCCTCGGTGCTTACTCCAACCCCATCGCCACGCGCGGGTTCTCGGGGTTGAGCTGCGCGTAGCGGCGGAGGAGTTCCTTCGTCTCCTCCGAGATGACCTTGGGCAGCGTGACCTGCACTTCGACGAACTGGTCGCCGCGCGCCTGCGGGTTGCGCAGAGAGGGGATGCCGCGCTCGCGCATGCGGAACTGCGCGCCCGACTGCGTGCCGGGCGGAATCTTGAGCTGCGCCCGGCCCTCGATGGTCGGCACCTCGATTTTCGCGCCGAGCGCGGCCTCGGCGATGGTCACCGGCACCTTGACGTAGATGTTGTCGCCCTTGCGCGTGAAGTGCTTGTGCTTGCCGACGTTGGTGATGATGAAGAGGTCGCCGGCCGGCGCGCCCATGCGCCCGCCCTCGCCCTTGCCCGGAATCCGCACGCGCGAGCCCGTGTCCACGCCCGCCGGAATCCTGACCTTCACCGTCTCGGCCTTCGGGACGGTCCCCTTGCCGTTGCACAGCGCGCACGGCGGGCGGCGCTTGCCGGCGCCGCCGCAGTCGGGGCACTCCTGCGCGAAGCGGAGGCGCCCGCCCGCCTTCTGCACCTGACCCGCGCCGTGGCAGGTCGGGCAGGTGACGGGGGCGCCGCCCGTGTCGCCCGCGCCGTTGCAGCGCGGGCACTGGTCGGAGCGGTTGACCGTGATGTTCGTCGTCAGGCCCGTCACGGCCTCCTCGAACGAGAGCGCCAGCGGCATCTCGATGTCCGCGCCCTTCTGCGGCATCGGCCGCGGCGGCTCCTTCTCGGACTTGCCGCCGCCGAACAGCTCCGAGAAGATGTCGCGGAACGAAGACCCGCCGCCCGCCGAGGACGACGCGTTGGCGCCCCAGTCGAAGCCCTCGAAGTCGAAGGGCGCGCCCGCCCGCCCGCCGCCCGCGCCCGGCGCGCCGTGGCCGCGCGCGGCGGCGTCGGCGAGCTGCTCCGAGTACGAGCCGAAGCGGTCGTAGACCTTGCGCTTCTTCTCGTCGGAGAGCACCTCGTGCGCCTCCGTGATCTTCTTGAAGCGCTCCTCGGCCGACTTGTCGCCGGGGTTGACGTCCGGGTGGTACTTGCGCGCGAGGCGGCGGTAAGCCTTCTTAATCTCCTCCGCCTTCGCGTCCCGCTTGACGCCCAGAACCTGATAGAAGTCTTCTTTAGCCATTAGAAGCCATTAGCCATTAGCTGTCAGCTGTTAGCCGCGCCGTCAAAGCAGGCAGGCGTGTTTCCGGACTGGCCTCACTGGAAGGGTCCCACGCCTGCCTGCTAAAAGCTAAAGCTAACGGCCGACGGCCTACTTGTTCTCGTCCACGTCCACGTACTCGGCGTCAATGACGTTGTCGTCGCCGCCGCCCGACGCCGCGCCGCCGCCCGCGCCCGAGGCCGCGCCAGCCGCGTTGGCCTGCTCGCCGCCCGCCGCGCCCGAAGCCGCCGCGCCGCCCTGGTAGAGCGCCTCGGCCAGCTTGTGCGAGGCGGTCTGGAGGTTGTTGAAGGCGTCGTTCAGCCTGTCCGTGCCGCCCTCCTCCAGGGCCTTCTTCGCGTCGGCCACGGCCGTCTCGACCTGCGTGGTGGTCGCGCCGTCGAGCTTCTCCTTGTTCTCGTTGAAGGTCTTCTCTATCTGGAAGACGAGGCCGTCGAGCCGGTTGCGCGCCTCGACCTCCTCGCGCTTCTTGGCGTCCTCGGCCGAGTGCGACTCGGCGTCGCGCATCATCTTGTCTATCTCGTCCTTCGACAGACCCGACGAGGCCGTGATGGTTATCTTCTGCTCGCGCCCCGTCCCCATGTCCTTCGCCGAGACGTTGACGATGCCGTTGGCGTCTATGTCGAAAGTGACCTCGACCTGCGGGATGCCGCGCGGCGCCGGCGGGATGCCGACGAGGTGGAACTTGCCGAGCGTCCGGTTGTCGCCCGCCATCGGGCGCTCGCCCTGGAGGACGTGCACCTCGACGCTGGTCTGGTTGTCGGACGCCGTCGAGAAGATTTCCGACTTGCGCGTCGGGATGGTCGTGTTGCGCGGGATGAGGATGGTGTTCACCCCGCCGAGCGTCTCGATGCCCAGGGAGAGCGGCGTCACGTCGAGCAGCAGGATGTCGGTCTTCTCGCCCGAGAGGACGCCGGCCTGCACGGCCGCGCCGACGGCGACGACCTCGTCCGGGTTGACGGTCTTGTTCGGCTCCTTGCCGAAGAAGTTCTTGACTATCTCCTGCACCTTCGGGATGCGGGTCGAGCCGCCGACGAGCACCACCTCGTCGATCTTCCTCGCGTCGAGCCCGGCGTCCCTGATGGCCTGCTCCACGGGCGGCATCAGCCGCTTGAGGATGGGGTCAATCAACTGCTCGAAGCGCGACCGCGTGAGCTTCATCACGAGGTGCTTCGGGCCCGACTGGTCGGCCGTGATGAAGGGCAGGTTGATCTCGCTCTCCATCGTCGAGGAGAGTTCGATCTTCGCCTTCTCGGCCGCCTCCTTCAGGCGCTGGAGCGCCATCTTGTCGCCCGAGAGGTCGATGCCCTGGTCGCGCTTGAACTCCTCGATGATCCACTTGATGAGCGCCTCGTCTATGTCGTCGCCGCCGAGGTGCGTGTCGCCGTTCGTGGACTTGACCTCGACGACGCCCTCGCCGACTTCGAGGATGGAGATGTCGAAGGTGCCGCCGCCGAAGTCGAAGACCGCGATGGTCTCGTCCTTCTTCTTGTCGAGGCCGTAGGCGAGCGCGGCGGCCGTCGGCTCGTTGACGATGCGCATCACTTCGAGGCCGGCGATCTTGCCCGCGTCCTTCGTCGCCTGGCGCTGCGAGTCGTTGAAGTAGGCCGGGACGGTGATGACCGCCTTTTCGACCTTCTGGCCGAGGTAGTCTTCGGCCGCCTGCTTCAGCTTCTGGAGCACCATGGCCGAAATCTCGGGCGGCGACCACTCCTTGGCGCCGGCCGTGATGCGCACGTCGCTGCCGGCGGCCTTCACGCCGTAGGGCACCTGCTTCTTCTCCTCCGAGACTTCGTCGAAGCGCCGCCCCATGAAGCGCTTGATCGAGTAGACGGTGTTCTCGGGGTTGGTGACGGCCTGGCGCTTGGCGACCTGGCCGACCAGGCGGTTGCCGTCCTTGGTGAAGGCCACGACCGACGGCGTGGTCCGGCCGCCCTCTGAGTTGGTGATGACAGTCGGCTCGCCGCCTTCCATCACGGCCACGACGGAGTTGGTCGTGCCCAAATCTATGCCGATAATCTTGCTCATTTTTTCTGTCTCTCCCGATTTTCTAGCCGCGCCGCCCCTTAAAAAATGGCGTCCGGGGCGTCCGGCCGCGTGCCGCAGTCAGTTTGCCTGCCGTGGCCTTTTTGCGCCCGCGCCAGGCTCTACAAGGGAGCCAGGCCGGCCGCGCCGGCGACCTTGAATGCGCCGCTAATATAATACCTGAGTCCCCTCTTGTCAACTTTTAGTAGCAGAACGCCCCCCGGGCGTTGCCCGGCGCAAGTCCATGAAAAGCAACGGATTAGCCCCTCAGCCCGAGTTCTCGCGCTGCTGGCGGTCTTCGTTGAGCAGCTTGGAAGTCCAGAAAACGTAGTGGATTCCGGAGATGACGGCGAAGGAGAAGACCGTCGTGTAGACGGTCGGCAGGTAGCCGCGCAGCGGCGGGAAGCTGGCGGCGACGAGGATGAGGACGACCGCCACAATCTGGACGGTCGTGTTGGCCTTGCCGAGCCAGGACGGGCGGAAGCGTCGGAAGCCCGTGACGACGTTGATGGTGGCCGCGCCGACGACGATGAAGACGTCGCGGCTGATGACGGCCGCCGTCACCCAGAAGGGGACGGGGAGGTGGCGCGGGTGCGGCTGGACGAGCGCCTCGGGGGCCATGACCGAAGGCATCGAGAGCGTGATGAAGGAGGTGACGAGGAGGAGTTTGTCGGCGACGGGGTCGAGAATCTGGCCGAGCGGCGAGTACTGGTTGAAGCGGCGGGCGAAAAGGCCGTCGAGCCCGTCGGTCACGCCCGCCACCACGAAGACGGCCAGCGCCCAGCCGAACCTCTGGTAGTAGAGCGCGCCCACGAAGACCGGGATGAGCGCCATGCGCACCACGGTCAGGATGTTCGGGACGGTGACGACTTTCGAGCCCATAAAATAAAGTGCCGAGGACCGGGCGCCGGGGACCGAGTGAAGAACGAGCCTCGCACTCAGTCCTCGGCGCTCAGTCGTCGGCGCTTTCCTAATCCGCGCAGCGCAGCGTCAGCAGCGAGACTTCGGGCAGGCAGCCGTAGCGGACGGGCAGGACGACCGTGCCGAGCCCGCGCGTGACGTAGATTTGGGTCTCGCCGCGGCGCCCGAGGCCGCGCAGGATGCGCCGGCGGACGCGCCCCGAGGCCGAGCGCTCCGAGCGCCAGGTGACCTGGCCGCCGTGCGTGTGGCCGGAGAGCACGAGGTCAACGCCCGCGCGGGCGGCGCGGCGCAGGATGACGGGGTTGTGCGCCAGCAGCAGTTTCATCTCGTCGGCGCGCGAGCCGGCCAGCGCCAGCGGCAAATCCTCCAGGCCGACCATCGTGTCCTGCACGCCCGCGAGCCAGAAGGAGGCGCCGCGGTCCTCGAAGCGGAACCCCTCGTTGTTGAGCACGCGGATGCCCGCGAGCGTGAAGAGGTCCGTGACGAGGTCGGCGTCCACCCAGTTGTCGTGGTTCCCCAGGCAGGCGTAGACGCCGCGGCGAGCGCGAAGCCGCCCGAGCATCTCGGCGCAGGGCTCGACGTACTCGCGCTCGTGCGAGACGTAGTCGCCGGTCAGGGCGATGACGTCGGGCTGGAGGCTGTTGGCGACCTCGACGGCGCGCTCGACCTGCGCGCGCCCCGTGAAGGGGCTGTGGTGGATGTCGGAGAGGTGTACGACGCGGAGCCCGTCGAGACGGCGCGGCAGGCGCCTGAGGCCGACGGCGTGGCGCTCGACGGCCAGTTGGTAAGGCTCGGCGAAGGCCGCGCGGGCGAGTTGCGCCAGCCCGGAAGCAATCGTGCGGAGCGGCGTCGCGCGCCGCTGGGCGACACGTCGCCGCTCTCTCCAGTTGCCAATCGTCGCCATTCTTATACGGTTCGTCCAGAGGGGCGCCTGAAAATTTGTCGCGGGGGCGGCCATTCCCTTCCCGCCCGACCCGCGTTTCAAAGCCCGCGAATTATAAGAGTACACGCCCCCCCGCGCAAGGGGGGCGACGCCTTTGGGCCGACGCCCTCGCGCCGCGTCGGCCGCGCCCCCTCACTTCAGAGGCCAGAAGACCGGGACGAGCAGCATGACGACGGCGAAGACGGCGATGGTCAGAATCGAGCCGACCTTGACGAAGTCGAGGAAGCGGTAGCGCCCGGGCGTGTAGATGAGCACGCAGGCCGGCTCCAGCGGCGTCAGGAAAGAGCAGGAGGCGGCGTAGGTGACGGCGACGGCGAAGGTGCGCGGGTTCATCCCGAGCGCGAGCGCCGTCTTGACCGCGATGGGCAGGACGACGAGCGCCGCCGCCTGGTTCGACATCGGCTGCGTGAGCGCCACCGTCAGCGCGAAGAAGCCGGCGACGACCGCCAGCCCGCCGTACGCCTGGAAGTTGTTGACGATGATGTCGGCGAGGTACTGGTCGGCCTTGGTCTTCTCCATCGCCGTGCCGAAGGAGATCATCCCGGCGATGAGCACGATGAGCCGCCAGTCAATCAGGTTGTAGACCTCGTGCAGGTGCACGGCGCGCGAGGCCAGAAGTATCAGCACGCCGAGGAGCACGGCGATGGCCAGGGGCGCCTGCGGCAGGTGCAGCACCGAGAAGAAGAGGAAGGTCAAAAACGCCCCGACCGCCCACCAGCGCTTGCCGTAGCGCTCGCGCTGCCCGCCCAGGTCGCCTTCGAGCGTCAGGACGTGGCCGTCGGCCGTCAGGCGCTCGACGCACTCCTTCGTCCCCTGCAACAGCAGCACGTCGCCGAACCGCAGCGTCACGGTCGAGAGCTTGGTCAGGAGCGCCATGCCGTGGCGGTTGATGGCGAGCACGCTCAGGTCGTAGCGGTCGCGGAAGTGGAGGCTGCGCAGCGTGCGCCCCGTCAGCTCCGAGCCGCGCAGGACCATCACCTCGAACAGCTCCAGGTCGCCGGCTTCGAGGTCGCGCGGCTGCAACTCGAAGTCCGAGCGAATCTCGATGCCGGCCTCGTCCTTGACGCGGAGGATGTCCTCCATCCGCCCCTGCACGAGCAGCAGGTCGCCCTCCTGCAAGACCTCCTCGCCGCGCGGCGGCAGCCGCCCCTGCTTGCCGCGCAGGATGCCGATGACCGTCAGGTCGAGCATCTCGGAGAGGTTCCCCTCTTCGAGCGTCCGGCCCGCCAGCGGCGAGTCCTTGACGACGACCACCTCCGAGATGTACTGCCGCATCCCGTACTGCTCCATCAGCGAGTCCTCGCCGCCGCGGCTCGGCAGCAGCCGCAGGCCGAGGAGCAGCATGTAGAGCATGCCGACGACGACGATGCCGATGCCGACCGGCGTCAGCTCGAACATCGTGAACGGCCCGAGCAGCGCCGGGTCGATCTGGTAGCGCTGCGCCAGCTCCGGGTTCTGGCCGAGCTTGGCGAGCGCGCCCGAGACGGCGAGGTTGGTCGAGGTGCCGATGAGCGTGCAGGTGCCGCCGAGGATGGCGCCGAAGGCGAGCGGCATCAAAAGCTTCGACGGCACGACGCGCGCCCTGTGCGCGATGCCGAGGACGACGGGGACGAACATCGCCGTCGTCGTCGTGTTCTTCATCACCGAGGCGCAGCCCGCGGCCGTGAACATGATGAGCGCGGTCAGCCTGAACTCGTTCCCGCCCGCGATGCGGTGCAGGCGGCGGCCGACGAGGTCCACGACGCCCGTCTTGACCAGCCCGCCCGTCAGCACGAAGAGGCCGGCGATGGTGATGACGATGTCGTTGCCGAAGCCCGCGAACGCCTCCGAGACGTTGAGGGTGCCCGTCAGCACGAGCCCCATGACGAGCAGGATGGTGACGACGTCAATAGGAATCTTCTCGGTCGCGAAGAGCACGAGCGCGACGAGCAGCAGGACGAGGACGGTGGCGACGGGCTGTGTCATAGTCGTCTTCTGCTATAATCCGGCGGCGGGCCTTTATCTTGTCGAAACTGTGATTTTTGCTTGCGCGCGTGGGCGCATTAAAGGCCCAAACGTCTAACTTTGCAAGGGGGGCGGGAGCCGATGGGCGGTCAGAAGGTGCTGGTGATAGAGGATCAGGAGGACCTTGCGGCGCTGTACGAGGCGGCGCTCGGCAAGGAGGGGTACGAGGTCGTGAAGGCTTACACGGGCGAGGAGGGCGTCGCGCTCTTCGAAGACAACGGGGCCGCGGCGGTCGTCCTCGACATGACGCTGCCCGAGATGCACGGCGTCCAGACGCTCCAGGCCATCCGGAACCTGAACGCCAACGTCCCCGTCGTCGTCGTCACCGGCGAGACGAGCAACGAGACGCGGCTCCAGTGCGAGCGCCTCGGCGTCCAGCAGTACCTCTCGAAGCCGGCCGACTACCGCGACATCACGGACGCCCTGCGCCGCGCGCTCTCCGACCCGAAGACGACGACCGAGGAGTACCAGGTCGTCACGCTCCGCCTGCCCTCGCGCATCGTCAAGTGCCTGATGGGGCTCGACGAGAACATCGAGCGCGCCGTCGAGCTGATCTGCGAGGAGAAGTTCAAGCCCTAGTCGGCCCGCCGCCGCCGCGGCCCTCCCTTTCCGCGCCCCTTCACACGCCGAAAGCCTTCCCAACGCGCGCCCCGCGTGGTAGAGTTCGCGCCCTCGACTGGAACCGGCGCGCCATTCCGCCTGTCCTCCTGGCGTGACTTCGCTCCGCGCCATCTCTTCTCGTCCGAAAGGAAAACCCATGGGCTGCTCACTCCCGACGCAAGCCGCCCGGCGCGCCCTCGCGTGCCTCGCGCTGCTGCTCTCCGCCTCGGCCGCGGCGCTGGCGGCCAACCCCGTCCAGACCGAGAACGCGAAGCCGGGCACGGCCGCCTGGAAGCTCTCGAACCCCGCGGCCGCGCGCGAGATCGAGGGGTACGCCTCGGCGACGAGCGTCAACCGCGGCGGCCAGATAACCCTCTACGTCAGCACGGCCGAGCCGTCCTACACGGTCGAGGTCTTCCGCATGGGCTGGTACGGGGGGGCGGGCGCGCGGCTCGTGCTCGGGCCGGTCACGCGCGCCGGCGGGGCGCAGCCGCAGCCGACGCCCGACCCCGCGTCCGGCCTCGTCGAGTGCCGCTGGGCGAACGGCTACGTCGTGACCGTCCCGAACAACGCGGCCGACCCGACCGACTGGGCGAGCGGCGTCTACCTGGCGAAACTGACGGCGGCGGCGAGCGGCAAGCAGGCTTACGTCGTCTTCGTCGTGCGCGACGACGCGCGCGCCTCCGACTTCCTCTTCCAGTCGAGCGTCACGACCTTTCAGGCTTACAACAACTGGGGCGGCAAGTCGCTCTACGGCTGGAACAGCGCGAACAGCGAGCCGGCGCGCAAAGTCTCGTTCAGCCGCCCCTACGCGGCGAGCCCCAACCCGGCGGCCGCCTACGGCGTCGGCGCGGGCGAGTTCCTCGTCAACTCGCAGCCCGGCCCCGAGGCCTACTTCGGCATCTCCAGCGCCGGGTGGGAGTACAACATGGTGCGCTTCCTCGAACGCGAGGGCTACGACGTCGCCTACGCGACGAACGTGGACACGCACGCCAACCCCGCGCTGCTCAACAACCGCCGGGCCTTCCTCTCGGTCGGCCACGACGAGTACTGGTCGTGGGAGATGCGCGCCAACGTCGAGGCGGCGCGCGACCGCGGCGTCGGGCTCGGCTTCTTCTCGGCCAACTCCTGCTACTGGCAGGTGCGCTTCGAGCCGGGCGCGGGCGGCGCGGCCAACCGCACCCTGGTCGGCTACAAGGACAAGGCCGCGGCCGAAGACCCGCTGGCGAAGGACGCCGACGCGACGAACGACAGGTTCGTCACCGCGAAGTGGCGCGACAACCCCTCGAAGAAGCCCGAGGAGGCGCTGCTCGGCGTGATGTACGGCGCGGACCCCGTGGACGCCGACATCGTCATCGAAGACTCTGCGCACTGGGCGTGCGCCAACACGGGGTTGCGCAACGGCGACCGCCTGCCGGGGCTGCTCGGCTACGAGGTTGACCGGATGTTCTTCGACTACCCCGTGGGGACGGCGCGCGTCGCGCGCTCGCCCTACACGAAGAACGGGCTGGCCGACGAGTCGCACATGGTCGCGTACACGGCGGCGAGCGGCGCGACGGTCTTCTCGACCGGCTCGATACAGTGGAGCTGGGGCCTGGACGACTACAACGCGCCGGCGCTGCGCACCTCCAGGCTGAGCCCGGCGGCGCAGCACATGACGCGCAACGTGCTGGCGCGGCTCGCCGGCCTGCCGCAGCCGGCCGCGCCGCCCGCGCCGACGCCGACGCCGACGCCCGCGCCGCCCGCGCTCGTCTTCGCCGACGACTTCAACGACAACCTGCCCGACCTCCTGAACTGGGCGCTCGGGACGATTCAGGGCGCCATCTTCTCGGGGCCGGCCGCGTGGGACTCGGCCATGCCGGCCGTCGAGCGGAACGGGCGGCTCGAAGTCACGCCGCGCCTGAACGTGGCGGGCGACCGCTACAACGGCTACGTCACGGCGCGCGCGTGGGACATGACGGGCGCGTCCGCGTCGGTCGAGGTCGCCGCGGTCGCCGCGGGCGGCGCGACCGACACGGAGCTGGCCGTGTGTCTCGACAGCCAGAACTTCTACATGATGGTGTACGAGGGCGGGTGGCTCTACTCGCAGGTGGTCGTCGCCGGCGCGCGCACGTCCTTCAGCACGGCCTACGACCCCGCGCGCCACCGCTTCTGGCGCATCCGCCACGACCGCGCGAGCGACACCGTCTTCTTCGAGACGAGCCCCGACCGTCTGAGCTGGACGGCGCAGCGGGGGGAGGCGCGCGGCTTCCCGCTCGGCTCGATGAAGATAGAGCTGAGCGCCGGGACGTGGCGCGCTGAGCCCGTCACGGGCACGGCCGTCTTCGACAACTTCCGCCTCGAAGCGCAGGGCGCGACGACAACCCCGACACCGACGCCAACGCCAACTCCGACACCTACACCTACACCTACGCCGACGCCTACTCCGACGCCGACGCCGACACCCATTCCGACGCCGACGCCGACGCCGGTCAACAAGCCGCCGGTGGCGAATCCTGGCGGGCCGTACACGGGCACGAGCGGCGTCGCGCTCCGCTTCGACGGCGCGCGCTCGTCCGACCCCGACGGCGTAATCGCGTCCTACAGTTGGAGCTTCGGCGACGGCGCGACCGCCACGGGCGCGACGCCGTCGAAGACCTACACGGCGGCGGGCACGTACACCGTGCGGCTGACCGTGAAGGACGACAAGGGGGCGACGGCCAGCGCCACGACGACCGTCACCATCAACCCGCCGCCCCCGGCCGCGCCCTCCGGCCTGAGCGCGTCCGGGATTGACAGGTCGCGCATACGCTTGACGTGGAGGGACAACTCGACCGGCGAGAGCGGCTTCAAGATAGAGCGCTCGACCTCCTCGACCGGCGGCTTCTCGCAGATAGCGACCGTGGGGACGGGCGTCACCTCCTTCACCGACTCGAACCGCTCGCGCGGCGTAACGTACTACTACCGCGTCCGCGCCTACATAGGCTCCGTCAACTCCGCCTACTCGAACGTGGACAGCGGGCGGACGTTCTGACCCCGGAGGTTGACCGCGGACGCGGAGACGCGGCTGGAAGCATGTAGCCTCCAGCCGCGTCTCCGCGTCCGTGGCGGTTAACTTTGCGCCGACGAAGGCGCCGCCCCGCTCAGTCGAAAAGCTTCTGCTCGACCGAGCCGGCGGCCTTCTTCGTCGAGCCCCTGGCCGACTTCTGCTGCGAGGGGTGCTGCGCGAGGTGTTCGGCGTTGAAGCCCAGCTCGCGGAGCAGGCCCGCGAACTTCCGCGCGCCGTGCATGGTGATGATTCTCTGCGCGCCGGACTCGCGCGCGAGGCGGACGAGGTCGTCGAAGTCGGCGTGGTCCGAGAGCGGGAGCACGAGGTCAATGCCCTTGTACATGTAGGGCGCGCTCTTGCTCACGGCCCAGCCCGTCAGCATGATGAGGTGGCGGCGCGCGATGTTGTTAATCATCGGCTGGCGGCGGCAGCCCGGCGGCGCGATGAGCACGCGCCCCTCCAGCCGCCCCCTGTCGTAGCGCTCGTACTCGCCCGAGAACTTCACGCCGCACTCGCGGTATATCTCCGACACGTTCCAGACCGCGCCGTGCAGCGTCACGCGGTAGCCCCTGCGCAGCAGAAGCTCCAGCGCCTCCTGCCCCTTCCCCAGCGAGTAGGCCAGCACGACCGGCACGGCGCCGTCCGAGAGCGCGCGGTCGCAGGCGGCGTAGAGCCGGTCGTAGGTCGCCACGTCGGGCGGGAAGCGGTACTGCGGGTCGCCGAAGGTGGACTCCATGACGAGCGTGTCGCAGGGGACGACGACCGCCTGCTCGGCCGCGACGTTCGGCCGCAGCTTGACGTCGCCCGTGTAGACGAGCCGCTCGCCGTCGGCCTCGACGAGAATCTGCGCCGAGCCGAGGCAGTGGCCGGCCGGGTACATCGTCAGCGCGTAGCGGCCGAAGTCGCGCCGCTCGCCGTAGGCCAGCGCCTCGACCTCGGCCTCGCCGCGCCGGTGCCGGAAGAGCCGCGCCGTCTCGGGCGTCGCGACGATGGAGCGGTGCTCGGCGATGTGGTCGGAGTGCGCGTGCGAGATGACGCAGCGTTCGCGCGGCCCGTCGGCGTCGAGCCACAGGTCAAGGTCCGGCAGGTAGAGGCCGTCTCGGTACTCGACTCTGAGCAAAAGTTCCCCCCGCGTTCGCGTGGCCGGGCGGCGCGGGCGGCTTGCCGCCGGGCGCCGCGGTCGTTTATGTTCGGGAGCAGTCTCACGAGGATTATAACGTAATGAACGACGAACTCCCGAGGCAGGCGGGCGGGGCGGCGACGACGCCCGGGTCGGGGGCGGACGCGACGCCGCCGACGCAGGGGCGCGCCGTGCGGCGGCGCTGGGACTGGCTGCGGCGGCTCGCGGCGGCTCGCAGGCTGGGGCGCGCCGAGGCGGTCTTTCTCGCGGGGCTCGCCGCCTTCGCCGTGCTCGCGCTGCTGGCGAAGGTCAACGCCTACTTCGCGTGGGACAGGAGCGTCGCGCGGGCGGTGCAGTCCATCCCGCTGCCGGGCATGGAGACGCTGATGCGCGCCGTCTCCTACCCCGGCGACGGCGTCACCTCCTGGGTCATCGTCGGCGTCGCGCTCGCGTTCTTCTTCGCGCGCGGGCGGCGCTCTGAAGCCTTCGGGCTGCTGCTGTGCACGGTCGGCGGCCCGACGCTCAACCGCCTGCTCAAATACCTCATCGCGCGCCCGCGCCCGACGATGGAGAACGTCCGCGTCAGCGGCTACTGGGCGCACGAGAGCTTCCCGTCGGGGCACGTCACCTTCTACGTCTGCTTCTTCGGCTTCCTCTTCTTCGTCGCCTTCGCGCTGCTGCCGAAGGGCTCGGCCGCGCGCAGGGTGGCCTGCGCGCTGGCGGCGCTGCCCGTCCTGCTCGTCGGCCTCTCGCGCGTCTACCTCGGCGCGCACTGGCCGAGCGACACGCTCGGCGCGTACCTCTTCAGCGGCCTCTGGCTCGTCTTCTCGCTCGACGTGTACCGGCGCTGGAAGCGCCGCGCCACCTTCCACACGGAAGAGGGGGCGCGTGCGGAGGTTGAGGAGGCGGCGGGAGGCGGCGGCGTGGGCGCGCGCGCTCAGCGGGACGGGCTGGAGTAGACCTCGGCGGCGAGGACGCCGGCGACGACGATTTGCGCCTCGGGGGTGAAGTCGGCGCGGACGCGCGCCAGCTCGTCGCGGTTCTCGAAGTAGGTGCGGCCGCGCTGGAGGATGGCGTAGACGGGGCCGGGCTCGCCCGTCACGTCGAAGCGCGGGTCCGAGATGACGCGCGAGCGCAGGTCTTCGCGGCCGTAGCGCGCGAGGTAGTAGCGGACGACGCCCGGCGTCTCGTGCGCGATGGTCGCGCCCGGCGGCGCGTGCGCGGCGACGTAGCGGATGGCCTCGCGCAGCCCGTCGTCGTACAGCTCGTCGTGCGGGAAGTAGTAGCCGGCCGGGCGCGGCGCGAGCGCGTTGGTGTAGAGCGCGTAGTGCGGCCAGGCGTTCGCGGCCGCGCAGGCCGGCAGCCCCACGAAGAGCGCGAGCGCCGCCGCCCACGCCCACGCGGCCGCCCCGCCGCCCGCCCGCCCCGCCTTCAGAAACGCCAGCGCCCGACCCGTCAACGCGACCACCCCGACCGCCGCCGTCATGTAGACGAACGGCATCAGGCTCAGGCTGTAGCGCAGCCACTTCGCGCCGGCCAGCGAGTAGGGCGCCATCCAGAAGAAGAGCATGAAGAGGAGGAAGGCCGCGCCGGGCTCGCCCCGCCTCCGCCAGAGCGCGACGAGCCCGGCCGCGAAGGCGACCAGCACGGCCGGCGGCGTCTTCGTCACGAGGTAGAGCGCGTAGAAGTAGACGGGCGTCGCGCCGAAAGGCCCCTTCGACATGACGTTGTAATAGAGCGTCTCGCCCATCAGATAGCCGTGGTGCGTCAACAACTGCTCGCCCGAGTAGGCCGACAGGTACGCCCACGTCCGCGGCAGCAGCACCGCCGGGTTGGCGAGGAGGAACGTGGCGGCGACGACGGCGTAGAAGAGCGCGGGCGTGTTGCCGCGCGGCTCGCCGGGGCGGCGCTCGCGTACGTGGAAGAGGTAGTGGTAGAGCATGTTCAGCCCGAAGTAGTGCGGGAAGTACTTCGACGCGAACATCAGCCCCCACGAGACGCCCGAGAGGACGTAGTTCCGGCGCTTCGCCGCCCGCTCGGACCCGCCCGCCTGCTTCGCGCGGACGTAGAAGTAGAACGCGAGCAGCATGAAGAAGACGAGCAGCGTGTCCTCCTTCGCCACGCGGTTGTAGGTGACGGCGCCGACGCCCGTCGCCCACAGCGCGGCGGCCAGAAGCCCCTCGCGCCGCCCGAAGAGGGCGGCCGTCAGCAGGAAGACGGGGAAGACCGTGAGCGAGCCGAAGACGATGTTGGGGAGGCGGACGGCGGCCTCGTCGCTGACGTCGAGGAGGCGGAGCCGGTCGCCCTCGGCGGCGCGCGCGTTCCAGGCGTGCGCCGCGCGGACGGAGACGAAGACGAGCGCCTTCATCAGCATCGGGTGCTCGGCGTTCTCCGTGATGCGGCCGCGCGCGTAGGCGCGCGCCGCTTCGAGCTTGTTGACCTCGTCCTCCGCCAGCCCGAGCCGCGAGACGCCCGCCGCGCGCAGCCCGAACCCGAGCGCCGCCAGCAGCAGCAACAGCGCCGCGACCGCGCGCCGCCCCGGCCCGCCCGCCGAAGCGCGCCCCGCCCCACTCGCGTCATCAGGCCCGGCCGGTCGTGACAAGTGGAAAACCCCCGGCCCCGCCGCCGAATCTACGACTCGGGGAGGGCCTCGGACTGCGCCCTCTCGCCGAGCGCGGCCGCCTGCGCGCGCTCGGCCTCGGCGGCCACGCCCCGCAGCGAGAGCCCGCGCGCCACCAGCAGCCCCACGCCCGCCGCCATCCAGAAGACCATGCGCGCCTTGCGCACGATGGCGAGCGTCACGCCCGCCGCCATCCCGAAGGCGAGCACCTGCGCCAGCTTCCCCGTCCCCAGCTCGTCAATGCCCGCGCGCAGCGGGACGAACTTGAAGACGACCGTGATGACGCGGTTGACCGACTCGAAGAGGAAGGCCGAGAAGAGGGTCGGGCGCGCCTCGCCGATGAGCGCGATGGTCAGGTAGCTCTCGGCCACGCCGAGCGCGTGGAACGCCGCCTCGCACAGAAGTATCAGGGGGAAGCGCCGCCGGTTGCGCGCGTAGAAGCCGTAGATGCGCTCCTCGAAGGCCGCGACGCGCTCGCGCCTGCGCTCCAGCGAGCGCCGCCCGAGGCCCCGCGCCGCCGTCCAGCCGAGCGCCGCGCTCAGGAACCGCCACTCGCGCGCCAGCGCCAGCGCCGCGAATAAGACGAAGCCGCCCGCGCCCGCCACGATGCCGTAGCTCGAATAGCGCAGGACCTTCGGCAGCGGGAAGGCCGCCAGCAGCGCCGCCGCGCCGCAGAAGATGAAGAGCGCCACCGACAGCATGTAGAAGATGTTCTCGACGGCGATGGCCGAGAAGGTCGCGGCGAAGGGGACGCCGCGGCGGCTCGCCATCGCGGCCTTGGTCGGCTCGCTGACGACGATGCCGAGCGGGACGACGTTGCCGGCCGCGTCGCCAATGAGGTACGCCTTGAAGGCTTCGACGAGGCCGAGCCGGCTGCCCTCGAAGCAGAGCGTCCACGCCTCGGCCCGCACGGCGAAGCGCAGCCCGGCCAGCGTGATGATGGCGGCGAAGCCCCAGCCTATCTTCGAGATGTTTGACCAGATTTCGGCGGGGCCCGCCCGCCAGACGAAGTACGCGAACAGCCCGAGCCCGAGCAGCGCGAAGGCCGCGCCCCCGCGCGCCAGGTTCCGCGACGCGCCCCCTGCTTTCACCTTCTCTACCATCCGATTTTCACGCCCGAGCCCCTGCAAGATACGCCACAACCGCCGCCCGCCACAAACCGGACGCCGCCCCGACGCCTAACGAAAATCGTGCCACGGCGCGGGGCGCGCCGCCGCCGCGCCACGGCGTCGCCTCGCGGCCCTGCGGGGCGGCCGGGGGCGCGGGATTTTTACTGCCGTTGAAAGCGGGATGCTGCGCCCGGCCGGTGTGCTATGCTTGTGGGCGGAGCCGCCTCTCCCCGGAACGATAGGGGGGCGGCTCTCGTCTCGGGCGGCCTCGCGCGCCGCGGCGTAAGTTTTTAGAATTTTTTTCGCTGATTTTTTGTGCCTTTTTCCTCGCCGGAGCGTCTTAGTCAACGGCGTTTCGGGCCGGCCGAGCGGCGGCGCGGGTTTTGCTTCCGCCGCCGTGCCCCCTCCCGCGGGGGCCGCCGGGCCATTTCCCGACACGCCGGAACCCTTTTGCCCGCGTCCGAATGACTGACGCTTTCTACAGGGCGCGCCGCCCTTGCGCCTCACGCGCGCGGCCGCACGTTTCATCCGACGGGAGAATTTCACCTTTGAAGAGAAGACAGGCCGTCTACCTGGCGCTGGTCTGCGTCGTCGCGGCGCTCGCCGCGTCCTACGGCGCGAGGGCTGGCGCGTCGGCCGGCGTCGCTCGACGCGCCGCCGCCCCCGCCCCGCGGGCCGGGGCCGCCCCGCAGAGCTTCGTCCTCACGGACTTCGGCGCGGCGGGCGACGGCGTGACCGACGACGGCCCGGCGCTCCAGGCCGCGCTCGACGCGCTGGCCGCCGCCGGCGGCGGCACGCTCCACGTCCCGGCCGGCCGCTACGCCATCGTCACGCCGGTCGCCAAGACCTTCCCGGACCCGACCATCTCCGTCAACATCTCGGGCGTCCCCTCGGACGTGCCCGCGCCGCCGCACACGGCCGGCGGGGAGGATTTGACGCGCGGCCTCGGCCTGACCTCAGAGTTCCTGCCGCGCACGGGCGCGGCGACGGCCGCCGTCTACGTCGAGGGCTTGCGCAGCCTCGTCGTCGAGGAACTCGCCTTCGTCGGCACGCCCGACGTCTGGGACGACGCGGCCTACACGCTCTACCTGAGCGACGTGGGGCAGGCGACCGTCCGCCACTCCGAGTTCTACGGCATAGCGAGCATGCAGGGCGCGGTCATCATCGCGCGGCGCAGCGCGCTCAGCGTCGAGCGCAGCGTCTTCCTCGGGTGCGCCACGAGCAGCGGCGTCTACGCCTCGGTCATCCAGAACACCGAGTGGAAGTCGGCCTCGGTCACCGACACGGTCTTCACGGACTACGGGCAGCGCCCCGACCTTTACGGCAAGCTGGGCATGGCCGCGCCCTGGTCTTGGGTCAACCTCGGCGACCCCGCGCCGCCGACGGCCGAGAGCCCGCGGCGCGAGGCCGTCTTCCGCAACGTCTTCTTCGACGAGGGCGGCCTCAACGGCGTCTCCACCATGCCGCGCGTCCCGACCGAGAGCCGGCCCATTGACCTGCTCCACGTCTCCGGGCTGCGGATGAACGTCTCGAACCTGCGCACGTCGGGGCTCTACCTCGAAGGGCTGCGCGGCGCGCTCGTCGAGGACGCGTTCTTCGGCTGGAGTTCGTTGACGGAGACGGCCGTCAACCTCCTCGGCGCGGGCAGCGCCGTGCTCTCGCGCCTCGACTGCGACGTGGCCGTGACGACGGTGCGCGCCGACTCGGCCACCGACCGCCTCGCCGCCGTTGACGTGCGCTGCCCCGAGGTCGCCTCGCTCGCGCCCTCGACGCGCGTCTTCAACGCCGCGACGCCCGACGACGACCCGACCCTCTACGTGCGCTCGCGCTTCCAGGCGGCGCTCGGGCGCGCGCCCGACCCGGCCGCGCACTTCTACTGGGCCGACCGCATCCTGCGCTGCGGCGCCAGCGCCGCGTGCGTCATGTCGGAGCGCGCCGCGCTCGCCGCCTACCTCGCGTCGGGCCCGCAGCCGACCTTCGCGCTCGAAGGGCGCGCGACCGACGAGGCGGGGCGCGCGCTGGCGGGCGTCGCCGTCACGCTCGCCGGCTCGCAGGCGGCCGCGGCCGTGACCGACGCCGACGGGCGCTACCGCTTCCAGAATCTGCCGACGAGCGGCGTCTACACCGTCTCGGCCGCGAAGGCGCACTACACGTTCGCGCGCCCGTCGCTGACCGTGACGACGCCGGCGGGCGGGCGCGTCGTGGACTTCGCCGCCGCGCTCGACCGCCACACGCTGAGCGGCCTCGTCGTGGACGCGTTCGGGCGCGGGGTGCAGGGCGTGACCGTCACGCTCTCGGGCGGGCGCTCCGCGGCGGCGACGACCGACGCGGGCGGCGCCTTCGTCTTCGCCTCGCTCCCGGCCGGCGCCGACTACGCGCTCACGCCTTCGAGCGCGCGCTACAGCTTCGCGCCGGCCTCGCAGAGCTTCGACGACCTCGGCGCCGACGCCGCGGCGGTCTTCTCCGGCACGCCGCTCTTCCACTCCATCACGGCGCAGGTCTTCACCGTCAACAACGCGCCCGTGCCCGGCGCGCGCGTCACGCTGGCGGGCGCGAAGTCGGCCCAGGGCGTGACGGACTCGAAGGGCTTCGTCGTCTTCGGCGACCTGCCGCGCGGCGGCTCCTACACCCTCGCGCCGGCGCCGCTCGTCGGCTACGCCTTCCCGAGCGGCCCGCAGACCTTCAACAACCTGACGGCCGACCAGGGTTACTCCTTCTTCGCCGCCCCGACCGCCTACAAGCTGAGGGGGCGCGTGACGGCCGGCGGCGCGGCGCTCCCCGGCGTGGCCGTGACGCTCTCCGGCTCGGCGTCGGCCGCGACGACGACCGACGCCGCCGGCGACTACGCCTTCGACATCCCCGCCTCGGGCGACTACACGGTCACGGCGTCGAAGAGGCACTACACGTTCGCGCCCGCCTCCGCGGCCTTCAGCGCCGTAACGGGCGAACGGAGGGCCGACTTCGCCGCGACGCTCAACCGGCACAGGATTGCGGGGCGCGTCGCGCGCGCCGACGGGCGCGCGATGGCGGGCGTGACGGTGACGCTCTCGGGCGCGCAGGCGGCGACGACGACGACCGACGCCGCCGGCGATTACGCCTTCGCGAACCTGCCCGCAGGCGGCTCCTACACCGTCACGCCGTCGCGCGCCGGCTACGACTTCGCCCCGGCGTCGAGGAGCTTCGCGGACCTCGGCGCAGACCAGACGGCGCCCTTCGTCGTCTCGCCCGGGAACTACGTGTTGGCCGGGCGCGTGACGGCCGGCGGCGCGCCGCTCGCCGGCGTGACCGTGACGCTCTCCGGCGCGCGCAGCGCGACCGCGACGACCGACGCCAACGGCGCCTACTCCTTCGGCGTCTCGTCCGAAGGCGGCTACACCGTCACGGCGTCGAAGACCAACTACACGTTCGCGCCGCCGAGCGTGAGCTTCAGCGACCCCGTCGGGAACAAGACGGCCGACTTCGCCGCGACGCTCAACCGCTACAGGATTGCGGGGCGCGTCACCAACCCGAACAACTACGGGCTCGCCGGCGTGACCGTGACGCTCTCGGGCGCGCAGGCGGCGACGGCGACCACCGACGCCGCCGGCGACTACGCCTTCCCAAACCTGCCCGCAGGCGGCTCCTACACGGTCACGCCGTCGCTCCCGACGCTCGCCTTCGCGCCGGCCTCGCGCGCCTTCAACGACCTCGGCGCCGACGCGCGCGCCGACTTCGTCGGCAGCCTCGCCACCTACCGCCTGAGCGGCCGCGTGACCCAGAACGGCGCGGGGCTCTCCGGCGTGTCGGTCGGGCTCGCGGGCGCGCACCCGGCGCTCGGGCGCGTGGACGGCCACTTCGTCACCGCGGCCGACGGGGCCTACGCCTTCGACGTGCCCGCGGCCGGCGACTACACCGTCGCGCCGTCGAAGAAGGACTACGCGTTCGCGCCGGCGTCGGCGACGTTCAAGGGGCTGGCGGCGAGCGCGTCGGCCGACTTCGCGGCCTCGCCGCTGCCGACCTTCGAGTTCTCGGCGTCGAGCTACGAGGTGCACGAGGACGGCGGCAGCGTCCTCGTCACGGTCACGCGCCGCGGCGACACCGGGGCCGAGGCGACGGTCGTCTACCAGGCGGTCGGCGACACGGCGCGGCGCGGCGCCGACTTCCTCGCCTCCATCGGCCAGCTCACCTTCGCGCCCGGCGAGACGTCGAAGACCTTCGAGGTCTTCATCACCGACGACGCGTTCGTCGAGGGCGTCGAGCGCTTCTCGCTGACGCTCGCGCCGGGCGAGGGCGCGGGCGCCGTCGCGTCCCCGCCGTCGCTCGTGACGATTGACGACAACGACGACTCGCCGGCCGGCGCGAACCCCGTTGACTCCGACGAGTTCTTCGTCCGCCAGCACTACCGCGACTTCTTCAGCCGCGAGCCCGACGCCGAGGGGCTCGCCTTCTGGACGGGCGAGCTGGCGAAGTGCGGCGCGGACGCGAAGTGCCGCGAGGCGCGCCGCGTCAGCGTCTCGGCCGCCTTCTTCCTCTCGATAGAGTTTCAGGAGACGGGCTACCTCGTCTACCGCCTCTACCGCGCGGCCTACGAGCGCGCGCCCGAGCGCGTCGAGGAGTTCATGCTCGACGCGCGCGTGATGGGCGAGGGCGTCGTCGTCGGGCGCGGCGGCTGGGAGCAGCGGCTCAAGGAGAACCGCGCCGCCTTCGTCCGCGCCTTCGTCGAGCGGCCGCAGTTCGCGGCGCGCTACCCCGCGTCGCTCACGCCCGAGCAGTTCGTGGACGCGCTCTTCCGCAACGCGGACGTCGCCCCCTCGGCGACCGAGCGGCAGGCGGCCGTGGACGACTTCGGCGGCGCGCCCACGTCGGCCGACGCCGAGTCGCGCGCGCTGGCGCTGCGCCGCGTGGCCGAGGGCGAGGCGCTCAAGCAGCAGGAGTCGAACCGCGCCTTCGTGCTGATGCAGTACTTCGGCTACCTGCGCCGCGGCCCCGCCGAGGCGCCGGACGACGACCTCGACGGCTACAACTTCTGGCTCTCGAAGCTCGAAGAGTTCGGCGGCGACTACGAGCGCGCCGAGATGGTCAAAGCCTTCCTCTCGTCCGCCGAGTACCGCGGCCGGTTCGGGAACTGAAGGCCGGCGGCGGGCGGCGGGCGGCGGAAAAGCCCCGGCGGGCGGGGCCGGCGAGTCCGCCGCCGGCCCCGCCCGCCGGGGCTTCCTGACAACTTACTGCCGCCTACCCCTCTCCCGACTTGACACCGGCGTCCCCGGCCGTTAATGTGCCCGAGCCCCGACATTTCGCGAAGACCTCACAGTCTCTCGCGTGAATCATCCGCAATAGCAGCAACGGCTCAGGGTTGACGGAAGCCGACAGGGTTTCAGGGCTCGAACGCAGCGCCCGGCTCTCACTCCGCCCCCCGGCCCGGCCCTTCACTACTCAACAAGGAGAGCAAATGAACACGGAGCAATACCCACCCGCGCGGCGCCGCGCCGGCGTCCTGCTGGCGACGCTGTCCCTCCTCCTGCTCGCGCTCACGGGCGCCTCGCAGGCGAGCGCGCAGGACGCGCCCGCGCCCGACACTTCGAAAGAGCCGAAGATGACCGAACTGCTGAAGATGCCCGGCCGGGTCGTCGCCGAGAGCGACGCGCCCGTCGCCGCCGGCAAGCTCAAGGTGCGGAACTACCGCGTCGAAGAGCTGACGCTGCCCTCGGCCGTCTCCGTCGAGGTCGGCGGCCGCCGCGTCGAGACGGCGCGCGCCTTCCGCGTCACCGTCACGGGCGGCCCGTTCCCCGTCCGCGCGCTGCCGGCCGTCGTCTGGATTGACGACGTGGCCGTCGGCTTCGGCGTCGAGAGCGAAGACCTGGACGCCATCACCGCCGTCACCTTCGACGAGTCGCTCATCCGCGAGGGCGCGACCCTCTTCCTCTCCTACGGCGACAAGGAGAACAAGCACGACCGCACGGCGCTGCCCGAGAAGCTCAAGCTCGGCGCGCGCAAAGGAGGTGACCGCTAATGCGCAAGCTCACACACACTCTCGCGCGCGCGGCCGCGTGCCTCTCAATTCTCGTCGCCGGCGCCGCCGCCGTCTCGCTGGCTAAGGCGCAGGCGCCCGACCCCGGCGCGGCCGGCCCGCTCGCCGTCACGCGCGAGGAGTACGACTACGGCGCGCAGGTCTTCCGCCCGACCGGCTTCCCCATCTCGGTCGAGCTGAAGGCGTCCGTCCACTACCCGACGGGGCTCGCCGGCGGGCCCTACCCGGTCGTCGTCTTCCTCCACGGCCGCCACTCCACCTGCTACCGCGGCACGACCGTCGCGCTGCGCTGGCCCTGCCGCTCGACCGAGACGCCCATCCCGAGCTACCAGGGCTACGACTACATCGGGCAGAACCTCGCCAGCCACGGCTACATCGTCGTCTCGGTGAGCGCCAACGGCATCAACGCCTACGACAACAACGTCACCGACCTCGGCATGCAGGCGCGCGCCGAACTCATCCAGCGCCACCTCCAGCAGTGGAGCACCTTCAACACCGCGGGGGCGGCGCCCTTCGGGACGAAGTTCGTCGGCAAGGTCAACCTCACGCGCGTCGGCACGATGGGCCACTCGCGCGGCGGCGAGGGCGTCGTCAAGCACTACGTCCACAACGCCTCGCTGGGCTCGCCCTACGGCGTCAAGGCGGTCTTCCCGCTCGCGCCCGTTGACTTCAACCGCCCCGTGGCCAACAACACGGCGCTCGCGGTGGCGCTGCCCTACTGCGACGGCGACGTCAACGACAACCAGGGCGTCCACTTCTACGACGACGCGCGCTACAACGTGGCGGGCGACGCGGCGCCGAAGCACACCATCCAGGTGATGGGCGCCAACCACAACTACTTCAACACGGTCTGGACGCCGGGGCTCTTCCCCGCGGGCGCGTCCGACGACTGGGGCTTCACCTCGGGCGGCAGCGCCGACCCGCAGTGCGGCACGGGCGCGGGCAACCGCCGGCTGACGGCGGCGCAGCAGCGCGGCGTCGGGCTCGCCTACATCGCGGCGACGATGCGCGCCTACGTGGGCGGCGAGACGCAGTTCCTGCCCTACCTGACGGGCGAGGCCGCGCCCCCGCCCTCGGCGCTGACCAACGACCTGCACGTCTCCTACCACGCGCCGGACACGGCGGCGACGCGGCGCGACGTCAACCGCCTGCTGACCTCGACGAACCTGACGACGAACACGCTGGGCGGCTCGACGACGCAGGCCGGCCTGACGCCGCACGACCTGTGCGGCGGCGCCTCGCCCCAGCCGCAGCACTGCCTGGCCTCGACGCAGTCCACCGCCCGCCAGCCGCACACGACCGTCAGCGCGCGCGCCTCGACGCTGCGCGGCCTGAGCCAGCTCCGCACGGGCTGGGCGGCGACGACGGCCAACTACCGTAACGACCTGCCGCTGGGCGCGCGCGACGTCGGCGCGTTCCGCTGGCTCACCTTCCGCGTCAGCGTCAACTTCGCCGACACGCGCAACCCCGCGGGCATCGGGCAGAACTTCACGGTCGTGCTGACCGACGGCGCGGGCGCGACCTCCGCGGTCACCGTCGCCAGCTACTCGGACGTGCTGTTCTACCCGCCGGGCTCGGTCGGCCCCGTGCCGAAGGTGCTCCTGAACACGGCGCGCATCCCCGTCTCGGCCTTCTCGGGCGTGAACCTCTCGGACATCCGCTCCGTCCAGTTCAAGTTCGACCAGAGCCCCTCGGGCGCGCTCCTCATCTCCGACGTGGCCTTCTCGTCGCCGCCGGCCCCGTAGCCCGCGGGCGACTCCAACCAGGGCCGCCTTAACAGAGAAGCGCGGCGCTGACGACTGTCGGTC
>DASVUF010000063.1:0-7260 GCA_036387195.1 Pyrinomonadaceae bacterium
GCGCGGCGCACAGCCGGCGGGGCGGCGTCCGCCCCTCGGACGAAGGTCTGCGACCCGCGGACGAGGGGCGGCGACCCGCCGCCCGCGCCGGCGGCGCCCGCGCCCTCCTCCCCGCTCGCCGGCTTCAGCTTCCCGCGGGCGCAGGTGATGACGTTCAACCGCGGCTTCGTTAACGGCGCCGCGCCGGCCTTCGAGCGCCGGCTCGCCCACGCAGGGGGCCGCCTGCACGGCGACGGCATCCTGAAGGGCGACAGCGCGGTCTGCTCGCAGAACGTGCTTATCAACGGCGAGGGCGCCGGTTACATGAGGTGATGGGGGAAGTGAACAGAAGATGAAAACGCAGGCTCTTAAATCCTCCCTCGCGCGCCTGGCGGCGCTGGCCGCCGTCGCCGCGGCGCTCTCCTGGGGCGGCGCGACGCCCGCCGGCGCGCAGTCGCTCCCGGGCGGCAGGGACAAAGTCTCGGCCGACCTGCGCAAGCGCCTCCCGCTCGCGGGCAAGGTCAACGTCGTCATACGCGCGGCGGGCTCCTGGAACAAGACGATCGAGGACGCGGTGAAGTCGGGCGGCGGCGCGGTGACTAAGACTTACGCGAACTTCCCTCTGCGCGCGGCCACGCTGCCGGCCTCGGCCGTCGAGGCGCTCGCCGCCCGCACGGACGTCGGGCACGTCGCGCTCGACCGCGAGGTGAAGCAGCTCGGCCACGTCTCGCTGACGACGGGCGCGGACGCCGCGCGCGCGCTGGCGAACTACAGCCCGGCCTACGACGGCGCGGGCGTCGGCGTCGCCGTCCTCGATTCCGGCCTCGACCCGAACCACACGGCCTTCACGCTCGAATCCGGCAACGCCTCGCGCGTCGTCAAGGGGCTCGACTTCACGGGCGAGGGGACGACGGCCGACCCCTACGGGCACGGCACGCACGTCGCCTCCATCGCCGCCGGCAACGGGCAGGTCTCGAACGGCGCCTACCGCGGCGTCGCGCCCGGCGCGAAGCTCGTCAACCTGCGCGTCCTGAACTCGCAGGGCAAGGGGACCGTCTCGGCGCTGCTCGCCGCGCTCGACTGGATAAAGTCGAACAAGGACGCCTACAACATCCGCGTCGTCAACATGAGCCTCGGCACGGCGGCCGTTGACTCCTACGCGGTTGACCCGCTCTGCCTCGCCGTCCGCAGCCTGGTCAACTCGGGCGTGGTCGTCGTCGCGGCCGCGGGCAACGAGGGCCGGGACTCCTCCGGCAACAAGGTCTACGGCCAGATTCACTCGCCCGGCATTGACCCGAGCGTCATCACGGTCGGGGCGGCCAACACCTTCGGCACCGACGCGCGCAACGACGACGCGGTCGCCACCTACAGCTCGCGCGGGCCCACACGCGCCTTCTGGACCGACGCCTCGGGCGTCCGCCACTACGACAACCTGATTAAGCCCGACCTGGTCGCGCCCGGCAACAAAATTATTGACGCGCAGGCGGCCGGCAACCTTCTGGTGATGCAGAACCCGGCGCTCGACGCCGACGTCTCGGGCGCCTCCGCCCGCGAGCAGATGTACCTGTCGGGCGCCTCGATGGCGACGCCGGCGGTGGCGGGCGCCGCGGCGCTGATGCTCCAGGCCAACCCTTCCCTGACGCCGAACATGGTCAAGGCGCTCCTGATGTACACGGCGCAGCAGCTCGCCGGCTTCAACACCTTAGAGCAGGGCGCGGGGCTCGCCAACGTCGAGGGCGCGGTGCGGCTGGCGCGCCTCGTGCGCACGGACCTCTCCGCGTCGTCGGCGGTCGGGTCGCCGCTGCTGACGGCCGCCCCGCCGCCCCCGCAGACGAGCATCGCCGGCTGGACGTTCGACTGGTCGCAGGGCGTCGTGCTCGACCACGCGTTCGCCACGGGCGTCAGCCTCGTCACCAGGTATCAGGCGGTCTACGGCCTCGGCGTGCTGCTGGCCGACGGGACGCGCGTGGCCGCCGACGGCGCGCTGCTGAGCGACGGCGCGTTGATGAGCGACGGCGTGCTGCTCGGCGACCACATCCTCGTCAGCAGCGGCTCGCTGCTGGGCGAGGGCTCGCCCTTCCTGAGCTGCGGCGTGCTGCTGAGTGACGGCGTGCTGCTCGGGGACGGCGCGCTGCTGAGCGACGGCGTGCTGCTGAGCGACGTCTATGGGCAGGGGGCGCGGGTGCTCGCGCGGGGCGACGACACGGCGGCGATGTCGCCGTCGGTCGAGGCGGGGCTCCCGCCGGCGGCCCCGAGCGGGCTCAAGGCCGCGGCCGCCTCGAAGACCCAAATCAACCTGACGTGGGACGACAACTCATCGAACGAGACCGGCTTCCGCGTCGAGCGTTCGGCCGACGGCGTCAGCTTCGCGCAGGTCGCCACCGTGGGCGCGGGCGTCAGGTCGTACGCGAGCACGGGGCTGACGAGCTGCAAGAAGTACTACTACCGCGTCAGCGCCTACAACGCCAACGGCGCCTCGGCCTGGACGGCGACCGCCTCGGCGACGACGAAGTAGACGCGGACAATGCTCCGGGGCGGCCGACGGCCGCCGGGCCGCCCCCGAGCGACGCCCCCGCGGACACGCCCGCGGCGGGAGGCGTCGAGCCCGAAGGCCGGCGGCGGGCGTAAAAACCACCTCTCTCAAAGCCCCGACTTGAAAAACCTCTCACGCGCCCACGCCCCGCGCGGCGGGTGAGTGGTTTTCTGTCAGGCTGACGGCCCCCCGTCAGCCTGACAGACCGCGCCGGGCCCCGACGCCCGCGCGGCCCGCGGAGAAGCCCGGTTTTCAAGGCTTTTCGCGCCCCGCCGCCACAGACGCCACTGGAATACGGCTTGCACAAAGGACTGCGCCCGCGGGCCGCTCTCCCCCCTAACCGGAGGCCCGCGGGGCTTTCAAATCACCCTGCGGCATGCGGCCAAGACCCGTACCGATGCTCGAACCCGAGAAGAAACAGCGATTTTCCAAGCCGTACATGTGGGCGGTCATCGTCCTCGGCGCGGTGGCGTGCGGCTTCGACCTCGTGTGGCTCGACGTATCAAGGCTCGGGCTTCGCTTCGTGCTCATCAGCGTCGTGACGCTGGCCTTCGGGTCGCGCGTCTTCGTCAGGATTCCACGCGTCCGCGGCTCCATCTCGGTCTCGGACACCTTCATCTTCTTCTCCCTCCTGTTCTTCGGCGGCGAGGCGGCCGTGCTGCTCGCGGCGGCCGACGCCTTCTGCTCGTCGCTGCGCATCACGAAGAAGAAGATGGTCATCGGCTTCAACGCCGCCGTCTACGTCTGCTCGACCTTCCTGACGGTGGCCGTGCTGCGCGCGGGCTTCGGCGACCCGCAGCAGCTCCCGCTCGGCGACCAGTCGGTCTACATCTCGGCGGTCTGCGCGATGGCGCTGGTGCAGTACGTCGTCAACTCGGGGCTGGTGGCGACGGGCGTCGCGCTGCGCTCGGGGCTGCCGGTCTGGCAGATGTGGCGGCAGAACTTCCTCTGGACCTCCATCACCTACTTCGCCGGCGCGTCGGCCGCCGGCATCATCGCCAAGTGCGTCGAGACGTTCGGCCTCTACGCCTTCCTCGCCACCGCCCCCATCGTCGTCGTCGTCTACTTCACCTACTGCACCTACCTGAAGAACGTCGAGGCCTCGACGAAGCAGGCGGAGCTGGCGCAGAAGCACGCGCTCGAAGTCCAGCAGCACATGGAGGCGCTGCGCGCGTCGGAGGAGCGCTTCCGCTCGGCCTTCGACAACGCGACCATCGGGATGGCGGTCGTCTCGCTGGAGGGGCGCTGGCTCCAGGTCAACCGGAGCCTGTGCGAGATCGTCGGCTACGGCGAGGCCGAGCTGCTCGACCGCGACGTCCAGGGGATGACGCACCGCGACGACCTCATCGCGCTCGAAGAGCAGATGCAGCGCCTCGCGGCCGGCGCGACCTCGTCGCACCAGACCGAGCTGCGCTACTGCCACAAGGCGGGCAAGGAGGTCTGGGCGCACGTCGGCGCGTCGCTCGTCCGCGACGGCGAGGCGCGGCCGCTCCACCTGATTGTCCAGATTCAGGACATCACCGACCGCAAGCGCGCCGAGGAGCAACTGCTGCACGACGCCTTCCACGACGCGCTGACGGGGCTGCCGAACCGCGCGCTCTTCATGGACCACGTCAAGATGGCCATCCAGCGTTCGCGCCGCTCGGGCGACCGCCTCTTCGCCGCGCTCTTCCTCGACCTCGACCGCTTCAAGATAATCAACGACAGCCTGGGGCACATGGTGGGCGACCAACTGCTGGTCGGCATCGCGCACCGCCTGGAGGCGTGCCTGCGCCCGGGCGACACGGTCGCGCGGCTCGGCGGCGACGAGTTCACCATCCTGCTCGAAGACCTGGCCTCGACCGACGACGCCCTCGAGGTGGCGCGCCGCGTGCAGGAGGCCGTCACGCAGCCCTTCAACATCGGCGGCCACGAGGTCTTCACGACCGCCTCCATCGGCATCGCGCTGTCGGCCACCGGCTACGAGCGCGCGGAAGACCTGCTGCGCGACGCCGACACCGCCATGTACCGCGCCAAGATGGAGGGCAAGAAGCGCCACGTCGTCTTCGACAAGGGGATGCACGACCGCGCGATGGAGCTGCTCCAGATAGAGACGGATTTGCGCCGCGCCATCACGCGCAAGGAGTTCTTCCTCAACTACCAGCCCATCGTGAATCTGGAGACGGGCAAGGTGGCGAGCTTCGAGGCGCTGGTGCGCTGGCGGCACCCCGAGCGCGGGCTCGTGATGCCGGGCGAGTTCGTCCCCGTGGCCGAGGAGACGGGGCTCATCGTCCCGCTCGGCCTCTTCGTCCTCAACGAGGCGTGCCGGCAGCTCCGCTCGTGGCAGCAGCTCGGGCTCGCCGACGAGCGCGTGACGATGAGCGTCAACCTGTCGAGCCGCCAGTTCTCGCAGGCCGACCTCATCGAGCAGGTCTCCGGGGCGCTGCGCGACGCCGGCCTCTCGGCCGCCAACCTCAAGCTGGAAATCACCGAGAGCATGGTCATGGAGAACATAGACACGGCCATTGACATGCTGACGCAGCTCCGCCTGCTCGGCGTCGGGCTCTCGATAGACGACTTCGGCACGGGCTACTCCTCGCTCTCGTACCTGCACCGCTTCCCGATTGACACGCTCAAGATAGACCGCTCGTTCGTCACGCAGATGACCGACAACGCCGAGAACGCGGAGATAGTCCGCACCATCGTCACGCTCGCGCGCAGCCTGGACATGGACGTCATCGCCGAGGGCGTCGAGACGCGCGAGCAGCTCCGCCGCCTCGGCAGCCTCGGGTGCGACTACGGCCAGGGCTACCTCTTCTCGCGCCCCGTCGGGGCCGGGCAGGCGGTCGAACTGCTGGAGGGCGACGAGTTCACAAGTCTCACGTCGGGGGGCGGGGAGCCCGCAAGCGTCCTCGCCGCCTAGGGGAATAGCATCGTGGTGGCAGCACTCTTACTCACAGACGCCGACGCGCGGCCCGGGCCGCGGTTCACGGCCGACCGGATAGAGACGGCGCGGCTGCGGCTGCGCATGTTCGAGCCGGCCGACCTCGACTCGTTGTGCGAAATGACGAGCGACCCGGAGGTGATGCGCTTCATAGGCCACGGCCAAATACTGACGCGCGAGGAGACGCGCTCGAACCTCGAGTCCATCATCGCCGCCTTCCGCCGCCGCGGCTTCGGCCGCTGGGCGCTGGAGAGCAAGGCGACGGGGCGGCTCGTCGGCTACTGCGGGCTGTCGCTGGGGGAGGAGGAGGTGGGCGTCGAGCTGGCCTACCTGCTGGCGCGCGCCGAGTGGGGGCGCGGGCTCGCGCTCGAAGCCGGCCGCGCCTGCGTGCGCTACGCCTTCGAGCGTCTGGGGCTGCGCTCGGTGGCGGGGCTCACGCTGCACGACAACAGCCGCTCGCGCCGCGTGCTCGAACGCCTCGGGATGAGCCTCGTCGGCGACGCGCACTTCTACGGCTTCGACTGCGTGCACTACCTGCTGGCGCGCGCCGACTGGCGCGCCGACGGCTCGTTCTACCGCGTCGTCTCCTGACGGGGCGGCGCGCGGCGCACGGCGGACGGCGGACGGCGGACGCGGCTTTGTATCGGCCGCCGCCCGCCGTCCGCCGTCTTTTCGCTCAGAGCGGGAAGCCGGTGTCGCGGTAGCCGCTGCCGGCGAGGTAGGCTTTGCCGCGCGCGGGCGCCTTGAGCGGCGCGGCGGGCGCGGTCGTGGGGTTGTTGGGGTAAGTCCTGCCGTCGAAGCGGAGCACGGCGTGGCGCGCGCGCTCGCCGCCGCCGGAGACCATGAAGATGAGGTCTTTCCAGCCGTTCGTCCGGCGCTCGCTGACGACGACGGGGTTGTGCGTCAGCGAGATTTCCGCGACCAGCTTGTAGTCGCCCGCCTCGGTCTGCCGGAAGACGAGCGTGTTGCAGCCGCCGCTGCCGCAGGTGTAGGCCCCGAAGAGGTAGACGAGCGCCTCGGGCCGCCCGTCGCCGTTGAGGTCAACGCGGTTGTAGTAGTAGTTCGTCCACAACTCGCCGGCGTTGGCGTAGTCGTCGCGGCCGTCGCCGTCCGCGTCCCTGATGGCGGCTTCGAGCCGCGCGTCGCGCTCCGTCTCGGACTTGACCTCGGCGGTGACGAAGGGCTTCGGGCCGCGCTGCGCGCTGGCGGGCGCAGCGGCGGCGAGCGCCAGCGCGGCGGCCGCGAGCGCGTTGGCGGCCAGCGTGAGAGTTCTCGTGACGGGTGACCTCAAGATGAATTTCCCTCCTTGATGGCGGACGAAGCTGACAGTAAGGGTGTGAAACGTGGGCAGTTTAGCACCGGCGCGGGGCGGCGTCACAGGGCGGGGGCGGCGCGCCTGCGCGCAAAATTTCTCTTGCCACGCGGCCGCGGGCTGGGGCATCATTGGCGGCGTTTACTCCTTCTCTCGCGCATCAACGGTGATGCGCCCCACGCCTTGAGACTGGCGGCGGCGTTCTGGATGAGTTCGAGAGTGGGCCGATTTCAACTGGTAGAAGCCGCTCTTCGACGGGCGCCGGGACGCGAAACCTTCGCCGCGACCGTTACGACGAAGTCACTTCACGCTCGAAGCTTCTCCGCGGAGACGCCGCACCCGGCGTCAGAGGAACACACGCGCATGGCTATGAAACTTTACGTCGGCAACCTCTCGTTCAACACTTCGAGCGAGGACCTCCGCGAGCTGTTCTCGCAGGCCGGCACGGTCGAGTCGGCCTCGGTCGTCGAGGACCGCGACACGGGCCGCTCGCGCGGCTTCGGCTTCGTCGAG
>DASVUF010000064.1:0-12788 GCA_036387195.1 Pyrinomonadaceae bacterium
GGGGGGGGGGGGGGGGGGGGGGGGGGGGGGCGGCGGGCGGCCGCGGCGCGCCGGCGGGCGGGGCGCGCGCGCCCTGCGCGAGCTGGCGGTCGTGCTCGCGTTCTGCGCGATGACGGCGGCGCTGACGTGGCCGTTCGTGACGCAACTGCGCGACGCGGTCGTGGACACGGGCGACCCGTACCTCGTCACGTGGATCATGTGGTGGGACTACCACCAGACGTTCCGCGACCCGCTGAACCTCTTCCACGCGAACACGTTCTACCCGCTGCGCTACACGCTGGCCTTCAGCGAGCACTGCTGGGGGCTGGCGCTGCCGTTCTTCCCGCTCTTCGCGCTGGGCTTCAGGCCGCTGACGGTGCACGCGGTGGCGATGTTCGCGGGCTTCGCGCTCTCGGGCTACGGGGCGTTCAGGCTGGCGCGGACGCTGACGGGCTCGGCGGGCGTGGCGTGGGTGGCGGGGGTGGCGTTCGCGTTCACGCCGTACCGCTTCCACCTGATGTCGCAGCTCGTCTACCTGTTCTCGCCGTGGCTGCCGCTGCTGTTCGAGGCGCTGGTGCTGTTCGCGCGCGGGCGGACGTGGCGGCGCGCGGCGTGGCTCGGGGCGGCGTTCCTGCTGACGGGGCTGACGAGCGTCTCGTTCTTCGCCTTCGCGCTCGTCCCGCTGGCGGCGTGCGCGGCCGTGCTGGCGACGCGCTACGGGCTGTGGCGCGAGCGGGCGTTCTGGGCGAGGGGCGCGGCGGCGCTGGGCGCGGCGTCGCTCGCGCTGCTGCCGTTCATGCTGCCCTACTACGTCGTCTCGAAGCTCTACGGCTTCCGGCGCAGCGTCGAGGAGGTGAAGGCCAACTCGGCGTGGCTCGTCCACTGGCTGTCGGCCGACGGCCGCAACAAGCTCTGGTCGGGGATGGGGGACGGGCTGCCGGACGGCGGGCGGTTCCGACTCTTCCCAGGACTCCTCCAGCCCCTCTTCGCGCTCGCCGCGGCGCTGCTGGCCGAGCCTTTGAAGAGGGGAAGGCGGGCCGACTCCGAAGAGTGGGCCGCGGCCGGCGCCTCGCGCGAGGCGTCCGGCTCGCGCGAGGCCGGCGCGCCGGGCGCGGGCGCCGGAGAGGTGAGGCGGCGGTGGGTGGCGCGGCTCGACGCGCTGGCGGTCTTCGCGCTGGCCGTCGCCCTCCCGGCCGCGGGGTTCGCCGGCACGGACTACTTCGGCGGCCTGTTCCAACACGTCACGTCGGAGCGCGCGCTGGCGCTGCTGACGGCGGCGGTCCTGGCGCGGCTGTGTCTCGCCTACCCGTCGTTCCTGCGCGCGGCCGAGGCGAGCCTCGTCGGGACGCTGAAGTCCGGGCGGCGCTGCGACGCCTTCTGGCTCGGCGTCGTCCTCGCGGCCGTGGGCTTCTGCTACTCGCTCGGGTGGAACTTCTTCTTCTACCGCATCCTCTACGACCTGCTGCCGCTCTTCCGCGGCATGCGCGTGCCGACGCGCGGCGTGATGTTCGCTTACCTCGGCCTCGCGCTGCTGGCCGGGCTCGGCGTGCGCGCTCTGGCGCGGGCGGCGGCCGCGCGCCGGCCGCGGCTGAAGGCGGGCGCGGTCTACGCCGCCGCGTGCGTGCTGCTGCTGGCGGAGCTGAACGCCGCGCCGCTCCAGCTCACGCGTGGCGCGGCCGACCCGGACGCGGTGACGCTCAGGCTGAAGCGGACCGAGATGCGCGGCGGCGTCGTCGTCCTGCCGGCGGAGCCGGCCTTCAACCACCTGTACATGCTGCGCGCGGCCGACCACGAGCGCCCGCTCGTCGTCGGCACCTCCGGCTTCAACTCGCCGCAGTCCGATCTGGTCGAACAGTGGACGCGCGCCGGGGCGATTCCCAACGGCTTCCTCAACCTGCTCGAACAGATACCGGCCTCTTACCTCGTCGTCAAGAACGACCTCGTCCCCGAGCGCCGCGCGACCTACGCGGCCTTCCTGGGGCGCGCTGTCGCCTCGGGGCGGCTGCGCTTCATCAACCGCTTCGAAGGGGGCGACGACCTCTACGCCGTCGTCAAGACCGAGCCGGACGCGCGCGCCGAGGCGCCGCCGCCCGCCGAGCTTGAGCTGCGCGACTGGGCCTCGCTGGTCGAAAACGACTCCGTCAACCTGCTCGGCCCGCACGCCGACTGGAGCCTCGCGCTCTACCGCCTGCTGCTCGTCGCGCGCGGCCGCGCGCCGCGCTACGCGGAGCTGACGGCGGAGGCGGGCGCGCTCGGGCGCGGGCTGGTCTTCGTCTCCGAGGAGGCCGCGCCCGAGTTCGAGTCGCGCCTCGGACGGCTGGCGGGCGAACTGGCGCGCGGCGGCGAGCTGGGGCGGCTCGGCGACGCGCGCTTCGCCGAGCGGGTCTACAGGAACGCGGGGTTCGGGGCCGACGCGCCGGAGGCGGCGGCGCTCGCCGTCGCGCTGGCCTCGGGGACCGAGACGCGCGCCGGCGCGCTCGTCAAACTGGCCGCCGACCCGCGCGTCGAGGAGCGCGAGCGCAACCGCGCGCTCCTCACGCTCCACTACTTCGGCTACCTGCGCCGCAACCCCGACGACCCGCCCGACAGAAACCTCGAAGGCTTCAACTTCTGGCTCGCGCAGCTCGACGCCGGGCAGGACCCCGGCAAGCTCGCGCTCGCCTTCCGCGACTCGTTCGAGTACGAGAAGGTTAGAAAGTCGGAGGAGCACAGGGGCCGGCCGGTCGAGCCGTGAAGGGGCCGCGGCTCTTCAGCCGGCGGCCGAGATGATTCTCTCGACGACGTTCTCCCAGGAGAGGTTGAGGGCGAGGAGCTTTTCGCGCCCGGCCGCGCCCATGCGGCGCGCGCGCGCGCGGTCGGCGTAAAGCTCGTCGAGGCACTCGGCCAGCGCGCGCGGGTCGGGGGCCGAGACGAGCCCGTCGGCGCCGTGCTCGACGAACTCGGTCGCGCCGCCGCCGTCGCGCGGCACGACGACCGGCTTGGACGAGAGCATCGCTTCGAGCGTCACGTACCCGTAGTCTTCGTCGAACGGCAGGTAGCAGACGCCGAGCGCGTTGGCGTAGAGCGAGACGACCTCCTCCTCGCTCACGAAGCCGCGGAACTCGACGCGGTCGCCGACGCCGTGGCGCCGCGCCGCCGTCTCGTAGCGCGCCGCGTCGTGCGCCGAGCCGGCGAAGACGGCGCGGACGGGCGTGCGCGTGAACGAGAGCGCCTCGATGAGCAGCTCCTGCCGCTTCTGCGGCTCGAGCCGGCTCGGGTAGAAGACGTAATCGCCCTGCCCGCCGGCGCGCAGGGCGGCCGCGCGCGGCGGCGGGTGGTAGAGCGGCTCGCTCTCGATGCGGTTGTAGCGCAGCAGGCGCTCGGCCACCGTGCGCGAGTTGGCGAAGACCTTGCGCGCCTCGGGGATGAAGCGCTCGTCGCAGTGGCGCACGAGGTCGCGGACGCGCGCCCCCTCGGGGTAGGTCGAGAGGTCGTCGAAGGGCGTGCCCCAGAGGTTGTAGGCCGAGCGGTACTGGTGCATCACCCACAGAACCTTGCGCGGGTGTGCGACCGTGTAGGCGGGGAACTTCATCCCGACGACCAGGTCAATCGGCTTGCCGTTGGCCTCGGTCACGTCGAGCAGGCGCCACGCCAGCGCGCCGCGCATGATCTCGGCCGGCGGGTACCACTTGAAGGGCAGCGCCGCCACCTCGGCGTTGTAGCCGGCCGCCACGAGCGCGCGCCGCAGGCCCTCGACGTGCGACTCCGCGCCCCCGGTCGTGAAGGGCACCTGGGTCGTGCAGATGAGTATGTTGCGAATAGGCATGCGGGTCAGAACCTTCGCCCGTACTGTATCATGTGGCCGAGGACGGGGGTGAACATGGCGGACAGGCGGGACTCTCTACAGGCGGCGGAGCCGGGCGCGCGCCAGCACGTCGTCGTCACGCACGCGGTGCTGACGGGGCTGACGCCGCTCATCCCCGTGCCGCTGGTGGACGACCTCGTCAAGGGCTACTTCCGCAAGCGGCTCGTGCGGAGCCTGGCCGCGTCGGCCGGGCGGCCCTTGAGCGACGAGGAGGCCGACGCGCTGACCGCCGAGCGCGACGGCGGCTGCCTGCGCGGCTGCGCCACGACGGCGCTCGTCTACCCGCTGAAGTCCGTCTTCCGCAAAATCTTCTACGTCCTCGAATGGAAGCGCGCCGTCGACCTGACGAGCCGCACGTACCACTTCGGCTACCTCGTCGGCTACGCGCTGCGCCCCCGCGGCGGCGGCCCGAGCCCGCTCGACCTGCGCGGCGCGCGCGCCGTCGGCGAGGCCGTGGACGCCGTCTGCCGCGAGGCCCCCATCAAGCCGCTGGAGGCCGCCGTCGGCGGCGCCTTCTCGAAGTCGAAGGGCGCGCTGCGCGCCGCCGCCGCGCTCCTCGCCGGGAGCCTGCGCCGCGAGCCCGCGCGCCCCGAGCAGGTCGCCGCGGCCGTCGAGCGCGTCGAGCCCGAGGAGAAGCGCCAGCTCGACCCCGTCGTCACCCGCCTCCAACGCTCAATCGCCTCGGTGCCCGACGAGCACTTCCGACGCCTCCGCGAACAACTCGACGCGCGCCTCGGCCTCCCGCCCGGCGAGGCTTAAGCCCGCCGTCAGCGCAGCGCTTCGACGTTGCAGACGGCGACCGAGAGTTCGCGGTCGTCCGGGTTTTCGGGGTCGTGCGGCCGGGGCCGCCACGTGCGGTCGGCGGTCATCTCCAGCCTGTAGTCGCCGCCGGCCGACAGCCCGTCGGGGATTTGAATTTCGAGTTCGAGCCAGCCCTGGCGGAAGAGGGAGAGTTCGCAGACGCGCTCGCCGTTGAGCGAGAGCCGCAGGCCGAGCGGGCGTTCCGCGACGTCGGGCATGTGCGTCGTCAGGTCGAGGCGCAGCCGCGAGACGCTCCGGGCGCGGAAGAGGATTGCGCCGCGCGACTTCATCCAGCGAGCGACCGGCGGAATCATGTTCGGCTCGTGCCAGCCGTCGTCGTAGGCGGCGGAGCGGTCGAGGCAGACGGGGCCGGGCGCGTCGCCCGCGGGGGCGGCCGGGCCGCCGTCGTTGAAGAGCGCGGAGCGGTCGCGGTGCTCGTTGTAGAAGGGCCCGAGCGGCGCTTCGGAAGCCTTGACGAGGACGTAGAGGCCGCTCTTGGGGAGGCTCACGTGCAGGTCCGAGATTTTGCCGAAGACGTAGCCCATCGCCATGTCGAAGGCGCGGCGCTCCGCGTGCGAGAGGCCGCGCAGGTACTCGACGAAGTCGGGCTCGAACGGCAGGCCGTACTCGTCGCGCTGCTTGACGAACTCCTCGGCCGACAGGCAGAGCGCGTAGCGCGGCTCCCACGCGACGTGGCGGAAGAACCGGCGGAAGCGCGCGGCGTGCTCCTGCTCCTCTTCGAGCCCGACGTGGCCGTCCACGGCGACGAAGCGGCGCAACTCCTCCGCGGTCATCTCTTCGTAAGACTTCTGCGCGCGGCGGTCGGCGCACTCGGCGCCGTGCAGCGTCACGCCGCCCGGGCGCAGCACGCGGCGGACTTCGGCGAGCACCGCGTCCTTGTCCCCGAACTCGACGTGGCCGAGCACGTCGAGGCTGACGACGTAGTCGAAGGAGTCGTCGGCGAAGGGCAGGCTGGTGAGCCGCGCGGCGCACGTCGCGTCGTAGCCGTTGCGGCGCGAGGCGAGCGCGCACTCGGGCGAGAGGTCAACGCCGGTCAGCGTGACGCCCTTGCGCTTGAGCAGCGCCAGCATGCCGGCGCCGCAGCCGAGGTCGAGCACGGCGGAGCCCGCGCGCACGTTGTCGTAGACCCACATCGTCCGCGCGAACCGCATGTCGAACCGGTCAAGCGCGCGGAAGTAGCGCGCGTCCAGCACCTCGTCCGACACGAACTTCGTCCGGTAGAACTCCGAGAGGTCTTCGATCCCCGCGCGGCGGTACAGGTCTTCGGGCATAACTCAGCGGGCGTCGGCCGGCGGGCGAACCTTCGCCGCCGGGGGCCGGCTCTATCGCCGCCCGCGCACGCGGGCGTAGAAGGCGAAGGGCCGGCCGCCTACCGCCTGCTCCTTTCTCTCAGGCGCTGCGAGAACTCCTCGAGCGCTTCGAGCCGCGCCTCAAGCTGGCGGCGCGCGCGGTCGTGCATGACGGCGGCCTCGCCCGCTTCGAGCGAGAGCTGTTTGAAGCAGACGCGCTGCTCTTCGAGCAACCCGTCAACGCGGTCGCGCGCCTCGGAGCGCAACTCCGCGGCGCGCGCGTCCAGGCGCGAGAGCAACTCCCCGGCGCGCTCGTCGGAGTGTGAGCGCAACTCCGCGGCGCGCGCGTCGAGCCGCGCGCGCTGCTCCTCGTCGAGCGCCGCGAGGCGCGCGCCCTGCTCCTCGCGCAGCTCCGCCGAGGCGGCGCGCTGCGACTCGGCCAGCCGTTCGAGCCCCGCGGCGAGCGCCCGCCGCAGTTGCGCGCCGCCCGTCTCGAAGCGCGACTCGGCCTGCGCGACCCGCGCCTGCAACTCGCCGACGCGGGTCAGCGACTCGGCGACCCGCGCGCGGTCGGCCTCGGCCGCGGCGCGCGCCGCCGCCAGCTCGGCGAGCAGCTCCTCGCGCGCCAGCGCCTGCGCGGCGAGCGCCTGCTGCTGCGCGGCGAGCGCCGCGCGCACGTCGCCGAGCGCGTGGTGGACGGCGGCGTTGAAGTTGACCTGCTCCCAGGTGAACCAGTGCGCGGCGCGCTTGACGAGGCGCTTGAGCCAGAGTTCGAGCCGGGCGGCCGCGCCGCGGCGGTAGCTGAGCAGCGGCGGCAGGCGCGACCACGCGCGCGAGGTCGTCGAGAGGTTGGCGTCCATGCGCGCGAGCGCCTCCGCGGCCTGACCGGCCGCGGCCGACGGCTCTGCCCCGGCCGCGACCGCGCCGGCGGCCGGGGCCGGAACAGCCGCGGCGGCGGCCGGCTCCGGCGCGCGCCTCGGCGTCTCGGCCAGCACCCGCTCGCGTATCTCGCGCAGCGTCTTTTCGACCTCAAAGTCGGTCATCACAAACCCCCTCCGCGAGGGCGAAGGCGGAAGGCGGAAGGCGGAAGAAGGCGCCGGCGTCCGTCCCGCCGCCCCCCTCGTCCTCCGCGCTTCATCCTCCGCGCTTCATCCTCCGCGCTTCATCCTTCGCGCCTCATCCTTCGCGCTTCATCCTTCCGCTTCCGCCTTCACGCTTTTGAGGCGGCTTCGGGTTCGAGCCGCAGTCCTGAATCCGCGCCGCGCGTCCCGACGCGACGCGCCGTCGCGCTCGCGTTGAGGTTGGCGACGCCCTCGACGAGCACGGGGCTGGTGACGCGGAAGAAGAGCACTCCGTCGAGCCAGTCGTAGCTCACGCCGTCGCGGCTGTGGACGGCGAGCGAGACGGAGAACTGGTCGAGCCCGAGCCAGCAGTCGAAGGAGAAGACCGCCTCGACCATCTCGCCGCGCCTGACGAGGCCGAGGTCAACCTGCTGCTCCTTCGTGTTCGTGCCGTAGGCGTGGACGCCGCGGCTGTCGTTGATGAGGAAGCCGAAGACGGCGTCGTCCACCTCGCGCAGGAAGCGCGCGCGCACGCGCACGGTCAGGGGCGACCCCGTCTCGACCACGCCGACGGGGCGGCGCGAAGCGTCGAGCAGCTCGGCGCTGACGATTTCGGCGCTCCCGTCGCCGTGCCGGTACGTGTAGCGCAGCGGCGCGAAGCGCTCCTCTATTTCACGACCGTCCCCGCCCTCGGTTCCGTCCAGCGCGGCCGCCTCCTCGTCCTCGTACGCCTGCTCGCGCTCCATGACGGTCTTCTGGTAGTGGTTCAGCACCTCGACGGGCGCGCCGTCCGAGAGCACGCGGCCGGCGCTCATCAGGATGGCGCGCGTGCAGAGGGCGCGCACGGCCGCCGCGTCGTGCGAGACGAAGAGGACGGTGGCGCCGCGCTCCTGAATCTCCTTGATGCGGCGCAGGCAGCGGTGCTGGAAGACCGCGTCGCCGACCGCGAGCGCCTCGTCAATGACGAGCACGTCGGGCTCGACGTTGGCGGCGACGGCGAAGGCGAGGCGGACGAACATCCCCGACGAGTAGGTCTTGACCGGCTGGTGGATGAAGTCGCCTATCTCGGCGAAGCGCTCTATCTCGGGGAAGAGGCGGTCTGTCTCGCGGCGCGAGAGCCCCATCAGCGCCGCGTTCATGTAGACGTTCTCGACGCCCGTCCCCTCGGGGTCGAACCCCGCGCCGAGTTCGAGCAGCGCCGCCACGCGCCCCTCGCGCCAGACGCTCCCGGCGGTGGGCTCCAGCGTGCCCGCGATGATTTGCAGGAGCGTGGACTTGCCGCAGCCGTTCGGGCCGATGACGCCGGTCGTCGTCCCCGACTCGACCTCGAAGCTGACGTCGCGCAGCGCCCAGAACTCGCGGTGGCGCTTGAGCCTCCCGCGCGTCAGCGTCTCCTTCAGGCGGTCGCCGGGCCGCGCGTAAACGCGGTACTGCTTCGACACGTTCTCGACCCGGAGCGCGACCGTCATGCGACGGAATTTAACAGAGTCGGCGAGGCGAACGCCACAGGGTCGGCGGGCCGGCGCGGGTTAAACAGAGGCGCGGGCGGGCGCGCCGCCCAGGCTCCGGCACGTCCGCATTGCGCCGCGCGAAAGCGGTGTGATACGCTCAGGTCTCCCCTGAAAATTGAAGCAGAGGGGCGGGGCCGTGACCAGCAGATGAAGACATGCCCGACATGCGGTAGGCAGTACGCGGACACGACGACGCTGTGCCCTGCGGACGGCTCCGTCCTCCAGCGCAGGGCGGGCGAAGACCGGCTCGTCGGGCAGGTGCTCGCCGGCAAGTACCGCATAGACGAGAAGATAGACGAGGGCGGCATGGGCTGCGTCTACCGCGCGACGCACGTCCTGATGGAGAAGGTCGTCGCCGTCAAGGTGCTGCACCCGGCGCTCGCCGCCGACGACAAGATCGTCGCCCGCTTCACGCGCGAGGCCAAGGCCGCCTCCCGAATCTCGCACCCGCACGCCATCAACGTCACGGACTTCGGCGAGTCGGACAACGGCGTCGTCTACCTCGTCATGGAGTACCTGCGCGGGCGCACGCTCAAGGACGTCGTGCGCTCGGGCGGGCCGATGACGCTGGCGCGCACGACCGAGATCGTCCGCCAGGTCGCCGGCGCCCTGGAGGCCGCGCACACCGAGGGCGTCGTCCACCGCGACCTCAAGAGCGACAACATCATGCTCGAAGAGGCGACCGGCGGCGACTGGGCCAAGGTGCTGGACTTCGGCATCGCCAAGATTCAGCAGACCGAGCGGAGCGTCCACGAGACCGACCCCGGCCTGACCGCGCCCAACCTCATCATCGGCACGCCGCAGTACATGTCGCCCGAGCAGTGCTCGCAGGCGTCCGACATAGACACGCGCTCCGACATCTACAGCTTCGGCGTCATCCTCTACGAGATGCTCGCCGGCCACGTCCCCTTCACGGGCGACTCGCCGACGGCCATCATGATGAAGCACATACAGGAGCCGGCGCCCTCCATCCTCGAAGAGCGGAAGGACCTGCCGGCCGAGGTCGGCCGCGTCATCGCGCGCGCGCTCGCCAAGCGCCCCGAAGACCGCTTCCAGAAGGCGGGCGAGTTGGCGGCGGCGCTCGCCGCCTCGGCCGAGACGGCGCCGCTCACCGCGGCCGTCGTCGCCGCGCCGGCCACGCTCGACACCGAGCGCATCGGCTCGCCCACGTCGCCGAACGAGCCGGCGCGCACGACCGTCGGCCGCGCCGCCCTGGACGAAGACGCGACCGTCGTCAGCTCCGGCTACTCGTCCGCGGCCGCCGCGACGGCGACGGCGGACGACCTGCCGCCGGTCGTCACGCCGCTCCCCGAGCCGAGCTTCAACCCCTGGCGCATCGCCGTCCCGGCCATCGCCGTCGTCGCCATCATCTTCGCGGTCTTCTTCGCCTTCCAGCGCCGCGGCGTCTCGTCCGACCAGCAGTCCGACCAGCCGCCGCTCCAGGCAGACCCGAACGGCCAGGCCGTCCAGCCCATCACGCCGCCGACGGGGCAGGCCGAGCGCGAACTCGCGCCCGCGGGCGGCGCGCCGACGCCCTCCGCGCCGCCGACGGGCGACGGCGCGGCCGGCGCCACGGCCGGCGGCGTCGCGGGCGGCCCGCCCGCGGCCGCGCCCGGCGAGAACGCCAACGCCGCCGCCCCCTCGGCTTCGCCCTCGCCCCAGGCGCGCAAGGTGGACGAGGTCAAGGAAGAGCCGCCCGAAGAGGACGAGCCCGAAGAGGACGAGCCCGCGCCGACGCCGACGCCCCGCCGCGAACGGCGCCTGCCGCAGGTCAACGCCAACATGGGGCCGCCGCCGCCGCCGCCCAAGCAGGACAAGCCCAAGGATAACAACCCCCCCGACGCGCCGCCCTCGGCGAGCGACGCGCCGCCCGCCCCCACGCGCCCGCTGTAAGCGCAAGGGCGGAGGCTTTCTCCACGGAGACGCGAAGGCGCAGCTAAATCGGATTTAGCTGCGCCTTCATTTTTTTCGAGCCGTGTCTCCGCATCCCTCGATGAGCCTTTACTAACTCGACGCCGACACCGCGCCGCGCAGGAGCGCGAGCAGACGACTCTCGTCGTCGAACTCCAGACCCACCTCGACCGCGTAGCAGGGGAGCGCGAAGCCGAGCCCGACGAGTTTCACGGCGTCCTTCGTCGTCGTCAGCAGCGCGCGCGCGCCCCGCCGCACGGCCTCGCGCGAGACGGCCGAGGCGTCGGCGGCCGTGTAGGCGTGGTGGTCCGCGAAGGCGCGCGTGTAGGCCAGCCCGAAGCCTTCGCGCCGCAGGTGCTCGAAGAACGCGCGCGGGTTCCCGACGCCGCAGAACGCCGCGAACGGCCCGGCCGGCGCCCCCTCGCCGGACGCCGACGCCCCGACGACGCCGCCTTCAGGATTACCGAGCGCCTTCAGCCCCAGCGTTCGCACGCGCGAAGCGATGACGGCCGCCCGCCCGCCGCTCAGACGCGCGGCCTCCGCCCGCAGTTCTTCGAGGTCGGTCGCAAGCTCCGAGCGCGTGATGACGACGCAGCCGGCGCGCCGGAGCGCCGAGCGCGGCTCGCGCAGCCGGCCGCGCGGCAGGAGGTGGCCGCCGCCCCACGGGTCGGTCGCGTCGAGCGTCACCACGTCGAGGTCGCGCGCGATGCGCAGGTGTTGAAAGCCGTCGTCCAGCACGAAGACCTCCGCGCCCAGCGCCTCGCGCGCCCAGCGCGCCGCGGCCACGCGGTCGCGGTCGCAGACGACCGACGCCGCGCCCAGAAGCCTCTCCGCCAGCAGCCGCGGCTCGTCCCCGCACTCCGCGACCTCGGCCAGCACGCGCTCGCCGTCCGACGCGACCACCCGCCGCGACTCGTCCCTGCGCCCGTACCCGCGCGTCAGCACGCACGGCCGCCGGCCCTCGCCCGCCAGCGCGCGCGCCGCCCACTCGACCAGCGGCGTCTTCCCCGTCCCGCCCGCCGTCAGATTCCCCACGCTCACCACCGGCGCGCCGACCTTTTCGGTCTTGAGGTAGCCCGAGCGGTACAGCCGCGCCCGCGCGCCTGTCAGCGCGCCGTAAAGCATCCCGAGCGGTGCGAGTGCGAGCGACATCAAATCAGAGGTTAGAAGTCAGAAGTCGGGGGAAGAAGTCGGAAGTTGCGGCTCAGAGGTCGGAGGTCACGGCGGCTTTTTCGACCGGCCGCCGGCCTTCGGCCTCCGGCGTCCGCCCGAGGAGCGGGGCGAGCAGCGCGACGGCGCGCGCGGTGGCGCCGCGGTTCTCTTCGAGGACGGCGCGTGCGCGCTCGCCCGTGCGGCGGCGCCTGCCTTCGTCTTCGAGCAGTTCGCGGAGGGCGCCGGCCAGCGCCCGCGGCGCCTCGGCCTCGGGCGCGTGCGGCAGTTGGACGAGCGCGTCGCGTTCGAGGAGCGCGGCGACGATGGCCTTGAAGTTCGAGGTGTGCGGGCCCGTGACGACGGCGCGGGCTTCGAGCGCCGGCTCAAGGACGTTATGGCCTCCGACCGGCGCGACGCTCCCGCCGACGAAGACCACCTCGGCCAGCGCGTAGGCCGCGCGCAACTCGCCGATGCTGTCGAGCAGTATCACGTCGCACGCGGCGTCCGACGCGCGCGCCGCCGCGCCCCGCCGCGCCCAACTCAGCCCCGACGCTTCGAGCAGCGCGGCGACCTCCCCGAAACGCTCGGGGTGGCGCGGCGCGACGAGCAGGCGCGGGCGCCGCGGGGCGTCGGCCAGGAGCCTGAAGGCTTCCAGCACGACGCGCTCCTCGGGCGCGTGCGTGCTGGCGGCGAGGACGAGCGGCCGCCCCCCTCCGACGCCGAAGCGGCGGCGCAACTCCTCGGTTAAAGGCCGGGAGTCGAACTCCTCGATGTCGAACTTGACGTTGCCGGTGACGCGGACGCGCTCCGGCGCGAGGCCGAGCGCGACGAGGCGGGCGGCGTCCGCCTCGGACTGCGCCGCCGCCAGCGTGAGGTCGGCCAGCACGCGGCGGATGAACGGCCGGACGAGCCTGTAGCGGCCGAAGGACTTCTCGGAGACGCGCCCGTTGACGAGCGCGACGGGCACGCCGCGCCGCCCGCACTCGCGGAAGAAGCGCGGCCACAACTCGGTCTCCATCACCAGCACGGCCGAGGGCCGCACCGCCGCGAGCGCCCGACGCACGCTCCAGGCCCAGTCGAAAGGGAAGTAGAAGACGCGCGCGGCCTGCCCCTTGAAGACCTCGCGCGCGACGCGCTGCCCCGTCAGCGTCGTCGTCGAGACGACGAGCGCCAGCCCCGGGTGCTCCTCCAGCAGCGCGCGCGCGAGCGGCCGCGCCGC
>DASVUF010000065.1:0-3824 GCA_036387195.1 Pyrinomonadaceae bacterium
CCACAGACCCGGCGGCCACCCCAACAAGGAGCGACAACTGAAGACCACCCATCCCCCCCGGCGCCCGCGCGGGCGCTCGAAGAAAGCGAGAGGCCGCACGCGCCTCCTCTTCCTGCTCGTGCTGGCGGCGTGCGCCGTCGCGGCCGTCGCCGCCGGCGGGCTCGTCTCGGGCGGCCGGCCCGCCTCGGCCGCCCCCGCGCCGCAGGAGCCCGGCGTCAGCCCCGAGGCGCTCGCGCAGATAGAATCGCTCATCGCGGAGAAGGAGTCGCGCACCGGCGCCGAGCGCAAGCTCGACTCGCAGCTCGTCTACGAGTTGAAGATGCAGCGCGGCCAGTGGGTCGCCGACCGCGTCCGCGAGGTCGAGACCGACGTAGAGTACGTGGACGACGGCAGGGTGGTCGTTGACATCAAGGCCGACGTCTCGCCCGGCCTGCTGAGCCAGTTGAGGGCCGGCGGCGCCGAGATTATCGAGACGGTGGCCTCGGCCGACAGCGTCCGCGCCTCGGCGCCGCTCGACAACCTCGAAGCCATCGCCGCGCTGCCGGGCGTCCACTTCATCCAGCCGAAGCAGGAGGCCGAGACTTCGGCGGCCGCGTCGGCCCCGCCCGTCGCCAGCGACGCGCCCGCGGGCGCGGCCCGCGCGCGGGCCGAGGCCGTGAACGCGGTGGCCGCGGCCGGCTACAACGCGCGCGTGTCGAACGTGCGCACGATGCTCTCGGCCGCGCTCCGGCGGGCCGGCGGCGGGGGCGACGTCTCGGGCGCCGTCCCGGCGCAGGGCGTCGGCAGCCGCACATCCGAGGGCGTCGTCACGCACGGCGTCGTCTCGGCGCGCGGCGCGTTCCACACCGACGGGACGGGCGTCAAGATAGGCGTCCTCTCCGACGGCGTCACGAGCCTCGCGCAGAGCCAGGCCGCCGGCGACCTCGGCCCCGTCACCGTGCTGCCCGGCCAGGCCGGCTCGGGCGACGAGGGCACGGCGATGCTCGAAATCGTCCACGACGTGGCGCCGGGCGCGCAGCTCTACTTCGCCACGGCCTTCGGCAGCATCACGGGCTTCGCCAACAACATCCGCGCGCTGCGCGCCGCCGGCTGCGACATCATCGTGGACGACGTCTTCTACTTCGTCGAGACGCCCTTCCAGGACGGGCAGGCGCCGGGCGTCATCTCGACCTCGAACGGCGGCGCCGTCACGCAGGCGGTCAACGACGTGACGGCCTCGGGCGCGATGTACTTCTCGTCGGCCGGCAACGCCGGCAACCTCAACGACGGCACGGCCGGCGTCTGGGAGGGCGACTTCGCCGACGGCGGCCCGACGGGGGCGCCGCTGGCCGGCGGCAACCGGCTCCACCGGTTCGCGCCGGGGCAGAACTTCAACACCCTGACGGCCGTCAACACGGGCGGCGCGCCCATCAGCCTCTACTGGTCGGACCCGCTCGGCGGCTCCGCGAACGACTACGACCTCTTCCGCCTCAACGCGGCGGGCACCGCGGTCGTCGGCAGCTCGACCAACATCCAGAACGGCACGCAGGACCCGCTGGAGCAGGTCACGCAGAGCGCGGCCAGCCCGCGCATCGTCGTCGTCAAGAAGGCGAGCGCGCAGCCGCGCTACCTCCACCTGAACGCCAACCGCGGCCGCTTCCAGCACGTCACCCCGGGGCAGACCAAGGGGCACTCGTCGGCGGCCGACGCCTTCGGCACGGCGGCGACGCCCGCGGTCGGCCCCTTCCCCAGCCTCTTCAGCATCGCCAACTCGGTCGAGACGTTCAGCTCCGACGGCCCGCGGCGCATCTTCTTCCGGCCCGACGGGACGCCCTACACGCCGGGCGACTTCTCCTCGACGGGCGGCGCGGTGCGCCAGAAGCCGGACATCACGGCCGCCGACGGCGTGGCGGTCACAGGCGTCGGCGGCTTCGGCAGCCCGTTCTTCGGCACGTCGGCCGCCGCGCCGCACGCCGCGGCCATCGCCGGCCTCATCAAGGCCGCCGACCCGTCGCTGACGCCCGCGCAGATTCGCGCCGCGCTCGTCTCGACGGCGCTCGACATCGAGGCCCCGGGGACGGACCGCGACTCGGGCGCAGGCATCATCATGCCCTACGCGGCCATGCAGTCGCTCGGGCTGCCCGGCACGGCCTTCCTCGAATTCGGCGCCATCACTGCCAGCGAGAACCCCGGCGACGGCAACGGCTCGATTGACGCCGGCGACGGCGCGAGCCTCGTCGTCCAGTTGAAGAACACGGGCGTCTCGGGCGCCTCGAACGTCACGGCGACGCTGAGCAGCTCGACGCCCGGCGTCACCGTCACGCAGCCCAACTCTTCCGCGTACGCCGACCTCGCCGCGGGCGGCGCGCCGGGGACGAACCTCCAGCCCTTCCTCTTCACCGTGGCGGGCGGCGTCTCCTGCCCGGCGACGCTCCAGTTCACGCTGACGGTCAACTACGCGGGCGGCGACGGCCGGCCGCAGGTCTTGAACTTCAGCGTCCCTTCGGGCCCGCAGCCGGCCGCCATCTCGTCGGCGCTCGACGCGGCCGCGCCCGCGTCCGGCGCGGGCTTCACGGCCGCGACCGGCACAATCGCCACGCGCCACTTCCGCGACGGCGCCCCCAGCTCGTGCGGCGTGGCGAAGCCCTTCCCCGGCACGTCGGCGCCCGGCTCGCGCCAGTACGACGCCTACACGTTCCAGACGTGCCCGAGCAGCGGGCCCACCTGCATCACGGTGACGCTCAACGCCGCCAACGGGCTCAACCTCTTCAGCGCCGCCTACGCGGGCGGCTTCAACCCGTCGAACCTCGCGCAGAACTACCTGGCCGACGCCGGGTCGAGCGCGGCGTCTCGGACCTACTCGTTCAACCTGCCGGCCGGCGCGCAGACCTTCACGGTGCTCGTCTACGACGTGCCGCTGCTCGCCGCGCCGAGCGGCTCGGCCTACACGCTCAACGTCTCGGGCGGCTGCATCGGCGCGTGCGCGCTGCCGAATCAGGCGCCCGCGGCTAAGGCGAAGGCCGTGACGGTCCCGGCCGGCGCGAGCTGTTCGGCCGACGCGTCCGTGGACGACGGCTCGTCCGACCCCGACGGCGACGCGCTGACCATCACGCAGTCGCCGGCCGGGCCGTACCCGCTCGGCACGACGAGCGTGCTGCTGACCGTCACCGACCCGCGCGGCGCGACCTCGCAGGCCGTGGGCTCGGTCACGGTCGTTGACGACACGCCGCCCGCGGCTTCGGCCCCGGCCAACATCGTCGCCGGGGCGGACGCCGGCTCCTGCTCGGCGCTGCTCGACGTCGGCGCGGCGACGGCCGCCGACAACTGCGACGGCGCGCCCGCCGTCAGCGGCGTCCGCGGCGACGGCCAGCCGCTCAACGCCCCGTACCCCGTGGGCACGACGACCATCACCTGGACGGCGACCGACGACGCGGGCAACACGTCGGCCCCGGCCGTCCAGACCGTCACGGTCAACGACGCGCAGGCGCCGACGGTCTCCGCGGCCTCGGCGACGCCGAACTCGCTGTGGCCGCCCAACCACCAGATGGTCAACGTCACGGTGAACTACACGGCGAGCGACAACTGCGGGCCGGTGACGAGCGTGCTCACCGTGCAGAGCAACGAGCCGGTCAACGGCACGGGCGACGGCGACACCGCGCCCGACTGGCAGGTGATAGACGCGCACCACGTCAAGCTCCGCGCCGAGCGCGCGGGCGGCGGCTCGGGCCGCGTCTACACCATCACCGTCACCACCACCGACGGCTCCGGCAACCAGACCGTGCGCGCCGCCACGGTCGCCGTGCCCAGGAGCCAGAAGTGACCGCCGCCGCGCCGCGCGCCCCGAC
>DASVUF010000066.1:0-15421 GCA_036387195.1 Pyrinomonadaceae bacterium
CCGCGGTCGGGCGCCCCTCTTGACTTTCGCGCGGCGGGCGGCCGCGCCTCACCCCCCCTCGCGCTCGGCGACGAGCGTGAAGCGCGGCTCCCAGCGGCCGGCGTAGTCGTAGAAGTACTCGCCGGTCGTGACGCGCGCGACGCGGAAGCCGAGCATCTGGAAGACCTCGCGGTAGACGCCGAGGCTGTACGTCCACCAGGTGTAGTCGTAGTCGGGGTTCGACGCCAGCGGCTCGAAGCGCGCGACGCGCTCCTCGGTTTCGAGCAGCGGCGTGACGACGACCATCGTCCCGGCGGTGACGCGCGCGACGGAGGCGAGCGCCGAAATCTGGTCGCTCAGGTGTTCGAGCACCGAGCCGACGATGACGACGTCGAAGCGCCCGAGCGCCGGCGGCACGTCGTAGACGCTCCCGTAGACGACCTCGGCGCGCGAGCCGAGCAGGCGGTGGCACAGCCAGTAGGCGTCCTTCCAACGCTCCATCTCCGCGCCGTACAGCTCGGCCCACCGCTCGTGGTCCTGATAATAGAGCTTGTCCTTGAAAGGCAGGAGCGTCTGCTGCCGCACGTCGCTCATGTCGTACGAGACGACGCGCGCCGCGCCGCGCCGCTCGGCCTCGAAGCTGAGAAAGCCCGTGGCCGTCCCCACGTCGAGCACGCTCTTTCCCGCGACCTCGACGCCGCCGACGTACTCCTCGAACTTGCCGCGCAAGTCCCACTGGCCGTGGACGACGCCGAGCCCGGGCAGCTCCATCGTGTGATAGAAGAAGCAGCCCTCCGGGCTCTCGACGCGGCGCGGCCGCGCGAACTCGACTTTGTCGTTCATTGCGGAACCCCCTTGAAAGGCGGCGGCGGCGCCCCGCCGCGGCGCGCGCCGGCGGCGCGCAGACGTTGTAAGGCGGCGCGCAGACGCGCCTCGGGCAGCCAACGCCGCCACCAGAGCAGGAGCGCCGCCGCCGCGAGCAGCGAGACGACGAGGCCGGCGAGCGCCGACGCCGGCCTGTAGAGAAAACGCACCTCGTGCTCGCCCGCCGGGACGCGCACGCCGCGCAAACCGTAGTTGACGCGCAGCATCCCGACGCGCTCGCCGTCGAGGTAGGCGCGCCAGCCCGGGTAGTAATTCTCCGCGAGCACGAGGACCGAGGGCGCGCCCGACTTCGTCTTCACGTCCACGCGGTTCGGCTCGTAGCGCGTGACCTCCGCGCCCGCGCCGGGCGGGGCGGCCGAGGGGGGCGCGGACGAAGACTCTTCGCCCGTCTCGACGAGCGCCGTCCGCAAAGGCTCCCAGCGCGAGCCGTCCGGCAGCCGCCCCGCGCGTATGACGCCGAGCGTCGCCTCCGCTTCGAGCGAGAGCGCCTCGGGCGCGAGCCACGCGCGCGGCAGCGCGCGCGCGTTCTCGTAGACCTCCTCGCGCGCCGTCTGCCCCAGCAGACGCCAGCGCGCCCCGCCCGCGTCGCCGCCCGCCTGCTTGACTTCGCCGCCCGCCGCCTCGACTTCGCCGCCCGTCTGCTTAACTGCGCCGCCCGTCCGTCCCGCGCCGCCGGCCTCGCCGCCCGCTCCGTCCTTCGCGCGGCGGCGCTTCTCGCCCGTGAACGTGAGCGTGCCGTCGCCGCCCGCCTGCGCGCGCCCCGCGCCGGCCGCCGCGGCCTGCTCGACGCTCAGCCACTCGCGGCGCAAGGGGTACGCGCGCCCGTCGGCCGCGTCGGCGAGCGAGACGCGGTAGACGCCCAGCAGAAGGTCGGGCCACTGCGGCGAGGGCACGGCGGAGATTTCGCCCGCCGTGATGGCGGCGCGCGCGGGAAGCGTGAACGTCGCGACGTAGGTGTGCCCCTCGTAGCCGCCGCCGGCGTCGGTCACGGCGTAGCTCGTCGCCACGTTCGCGCGCTTGTGGCGGACGCGCGCTCGTATGTCGGCGCGGTCGTGGGCCCACTCGGCCGTGTCCGCGCCGGCGCGCAGGGCGAAGTCGAAGACGCGGCCGTCCTGCGCCCTCAGCCTGACGCGGCCGACGGTCGCGCCGTCCGGCACGTTCTCAGACCAAGAAAGGTTCGTGACGAGAGAGACGCGGTCAACCTCGGTCGGCGCTATCTGAAAGCGCAGGCTCCGCCCCGCGCCGAGGTTCGGCAGCCCAAGGTCGCCGGCCGCGAACGAGGCGTCGCCGAACCTCTCGGCCGCCGCCGGGAACTCCTGCGCGGGCACCGGCGCGGAGGCGGGCGCGACCTCGCGCGCGGAGGCGTCGGCCGCGCCGCCGGCGCCCTGCGCGCCTCCGGCGGCCGGCTTCGCGCCCGCGCCCTTCGCGCGCATCGAGACGAGGTAGCGGACGCCGAGCAGGTCGAGTTCGCGCCCCTCGCCGCGCAGCGTCCTTTCGGGGTCGGTCAACTCGCCCCAGACCTTCATCTCGCCAGCGAGCCGGCTGTAGCGCGCCAGCCCGAAGCCGTCGTAGCCGGCCGCGTTCTGCGCGCCGTGCATCATGTAGACGTCGGGCTGCGTCCACAGCGTCCACTCCGTCGAGTGCGAGACGGAAGGCGGCACGGGCGCGACCGCCGGGTCGAACGCGTGCGGCGCGGTCAGGATTCTGTAGTCGGACGCGTCGGCCGGCGCCGCGTGCCTGCGGATGAGCGCGAGCGGCTCAGGCTCGCGCCAGAGGTCGCCGTCCAGCGTCGGGCTCGACCGCCGCCAGCCCGTGAACTGCCCCCACAGCGCGAGGTCGAGCGCGAGCAGCCCGACGAGCAACACGGTCGCGCCCCGCCGCCCGCGCGCGAACGCCCACAGCGCCCACGCGCTCAGGCACGCGACGAGGACGGGCACGAACAACTCCGGCGCGCGCATCAGCGAGACGGGCGCCTGCCGCGCCAGACGGAACTCGTCCGGCCTGCCCCACGTCACCAGCAGGAGCGTCAGCAGCACGGCGACGCCGCCCACCACGGCCGCGCGCCTGAGCGCCCCGCCGCCGCCGCCGGCGCGCGCCGCCGCCAGCGCCGTCAGGCCGCGTCCGGCCAGCACGGCGAGCGCGAACTCGGCCTCCAACAGGTGCCGCGCCGGCACGCGGAAGAGGTTGAGGACGGGCACGTGGTAGACGAGCTTGTAGAACCCGAGCGGCGCGTAACGCCCGAGCGCGAGCAGCAGGCAGACGAGCGCGGCCGCGGCCCAGAACTTCGTCCGCGCGTCGCGCCTGAACAGAACGGCGCACGCCGCCAGCATCAGCCCCAGCGCCCCGACGTAGCCCGCCATCTCGCCGTAGTACGGCGGCCCGACGTACGGCGCGCGGTACAGCGCCCCGTCGCCGCCGCCCGCGAAGTACGGCGCGAGGAACGTCCCCAACATCCACGGCGGCAGCGAGAACGACGTGAAGAAGTCGTACGAGGAGTCGGCGCGCAGGCTGTTGCGCAGCAACTCGAAGGTCGGTAGGATTTGCACGGCGGCGAGCAGCACGCCCGTTACGACGAACGCGAGCGACCGCAGGTAGAGCGCGCGCGACTCCCCCGAAGCGGCGCGGGCGGACGCGGCGGCGTAGGCCGCGACGAGCAGCAGCGAGTAGGCGAGCGTCTGCTGGTGGCCGGCGAAGGTCTGGAGCGCGACCAGCGCCGCGAGCGCCGCGCCCCGCCCGCGCCCCCCGGTCGCCCCGTAGCCGTCCACGGCCCACAAGACCCAGGGCAGCACGGCGCCCGTCTGCACGACGTTGATGTGCCCTATCTGCCCGACGAGGAAGCCGCCCCACTGCCACGCGAGGCTCGTCACGACCGCGCCGGCCACCGACGCGCCCGCGCGCCGCGCGTAGAGGTACGCGCCCGCCGCCGCGACGACGTAAGAGCCGACGACCATCAGGTTCGTCGCCGCCTGCGGCGAGAAGGCCAGGTAGAACCAGTTCAGCGGGAAGAGCAGCCCGCCCTGCGCCGTCGCCAGCAGCGGCATGCCCGAGAAGATGTACGGGTTCCACAGCGGCAGGCTCCCGCCGAGCGTGACGCCGGCGGCGGCGACGCGCAGCGGCGTGTTGAAAATCGTCCCGTCGTCAGGGCACAGGACGGAGCCGGCGGCGATGGCGGGCAGGAAGTAGAGGACGGGCGCGAGCGAGACGGCCAGCGCGGCCACCCGGTCGCGGCCGAGCGCGACGCGCGGGCGCGGCGTCGGCCGCGGCGGGCGGGGGTTTGATGGACGACTCATTGAATCAGGCGGCGACGGGCGCGGGCGGCGCCTCAGACTTCGAGCCGCGGCGCGCGCTCGAAGGCGCGGGCGCGTGGGCGCGCGCGCGCGCGACCGCTCTCCTGTGCGCCGGGCTGCTCGCCTTCATGTCTTTGCAGATGCTCTCGGTGGTCTGGCGGAAGAGCATCACCGTGGACGAAATAGTGATGATTCCCGCGGCATACTACCACCTCGCCGCCGCCAACTGCCAACTCGTCCACGAGCACCCGCCGTTCGTCAAAATCCTCGCCGGCCTGCCCCTGCTCTTCGTCCAGCCGGACGAGGTTGACCCGGCGAAGCTCGGCCACCCGCCCGACTCGCCGGTCGGCAAGTGGCTCTACTCGGAGCGCTTCTGGGACGGCAACCCCGGCCTCTTCGAGTCGCTTTCGTTCTGGGCGCGGCTGCCGATGATTGCGCTCTCCGTGCTGACGGGCGTCCTGCTGTTCGCCTTCGCGCGCGAGCTGTTCGGCGCGACGGCCGCCGTCCTCGCCGTCGCGCTCTACAGCCTGGAGCCGACCGTGCTGGCGCACGGCCGCGTCGTGCAGACCGACGTGGCGGCCTCGTTCGGCTACCTGCTCGTCTTCTACGCGCTGCTCAAGCACCTGCGCGCGCCTACGTGGAAGCGCGCCCTGCTGCTCGGCGCGGCGGGCGGCGCGGCGTGCCTGACGAAGTTCTCGATGCTTCTGGTCGCGCCGGTGCTCGGCGTCGTCTTCCTGGCGCTCGCCCTCGCCGGGCGGCGCGAGGCGGGCGCGTGGAGGCGCGTGGCCGCGCACGCCGGCTTGACGGCGCTCGCGGCGCTCGTCGTCATCAACGCCGCGTACTTCTTCGACCACCGGCCGCTCGGCGCCGAGGGGCTGAAGTGGGTGCAGGAGAAGGCGCCCGACGACACGGCCGCGGCCGTCTTCGCCATCGAGGCCGCCTCCCGCGTGCTGCCGACCGACTTCGTGCTCGGCGTCTTCTGGCAGCTCTGGCACAACCGCACGGGGCACAACGCCGGGCTGCTCGGCATGCACAGCCCGACCGGCTGGTGGTACTACTTCCCCGTCGCCTTCTCCCTGAAGGCGACGCTCCCCTTCCTGCTGCTCTCGCTGGCCGCGCTCGGCTGGGGCGCCCGCGAGCTGATAAGGCGGCGCGAGCGGCGCTTCGTCTTCGCGCTCGCGCCGTTCGCCGTCTACGCCGCCGTCTCGATGGCGGGCGCGCTCAACCTCGGCGTCCGCTACTTCCTGCCGGCCTACATGTTCCTGTTCGTGCTGGGCGGCGCGCTGCTCGAACGTCTCTGGAGGTCGCGGCGCGGCGGCCGGGCGGGCGCGGCGGCGGCCGCCCTGCTCGTCGGCTGGATGTGCGTCGAGGCGGCGCGCGCCTACCCCGACCACATCAGCTACATGAACCAACTGGCGTCGCGCGCGCCCCACTGGTGGTACTTGTCCGACTCGAACGTCGAGTGGGGCGACGACACGCGCGCGCTGGCCGAGCACCTGAGGGCGAAGGGTGAGACGAAGGTGCGCGCGATGTTCCTGGGCGGCTTCCTGACGCTCCACCACCACGGCGTCGCCTACCTCGACGCGCTGGCGACGCCGAAGGGCGCGACGCGCTACACGGCCGTCGGCGCGAGCTTCCTGAACGGCTCGACCGTCCCGGGCTACGAGCGCGAGGGCCGCCCCGTCACGGAGGAGGAGCGCGTCAACACCTTCGACGAGTACCGGCGGCGCGAGCCCGAGAAGGTCTTCGGCGGCTCCATCTACCTCTTCCGCGAGGACGGCCGCTGAGGGCGCGCGCAAGGATGCCGAAGCCGAACCGCTTGCACGTCTCACCGCGCGCGGCGCGCGCCGCGCTGTGGGTCGCGCTGGCCGCCGCCGGGCTCGCCCTCTACGCGCGGGGCGCGCCGGCGAACCCGCCCGGCTTCTTCATTGACGAGTCCTCCGTCGCCTACAACGCGCACACGCTCGCGCAGTCCGGCCGGGACGAGCACGGCGAGCCGTGGCCGCTCTACTTCCGCGCCTTCGGCGACTACAAGAACCCGACCTACGTCTACCTGCTGGCCGGCGTCTTCCGCGTGACGGGGCCGTCGGCGGCGGCGGCGCGCTACCTGAGCGCGGCGCTCGGCGTGCTGGCGGCGCTGGCGCTCGGGCTGCTCGGCGCGCGCGTGACGGGGCGCGCGGGCGCCGGCCTGCTGACGTGCCTGACGGCGCTGCTGACGCCCTGGCTGTTCGAGCTGAGCCGCGTCGTCCTGGAGGTGGCGGCCTACCCGCTGGCGGTCGCGCTGCTGCTGCTCTCGACGCGGCGCGCGGCGCGGGGCGCGGCGTGGGGGCTGGCGGACTCGGCCGCGGTCGCGGGCTCGCTCGCGCTCGTCACCTACACGTACTCGACCGGGCGCCTCTTCGGGCCGCTGCTGACCGCGGGGCTCGCGCTGCTCTGCGACGCGCGCGCGCGTCTGCGGCCGCTGTTGACGACGTGGGCGCTCTACGCGCTCTCGCTCGTCCCGCTGCTCGTCTACCACCGGCGCAACCCCGAGGCGCTGACCAAACGCTTCAGCTTCCTGACCTACGTCACGCCCGAGAGCGGCTACGCCGAGGACGCGTGGGAGTTCGTTAGACACTTCGCCGCCAACCTGAACCCCTGGCGGATGCTCGTCACGGGCGACGTCAACAAGTACCAGATTGCGAGCGTGCCGGGGACGGGCGTCGTGCTGCTGGCGGCCTTCGCGCTCGCGCTCGCGGGCGCGTGGCTCGCCTTCAGGGGCGCGCGGCGCGACGCGTGGTGGCGCTTCTTCCTCTACGGGCTGGCGGCGTCGGTCGCGCCGGCGTCGCTGACGAACGACTACTTCCACATGCTGCGGCTGGCGGCGCTGCCGGTCTTCCTCGTGGCGCTGTGCGCGCCGGCGTTCGCGTGGCTGCTGGAGGGCGGGCGCGGGCGGCGGGCGGCGCTCGCGGCGCTCGTCGCGCTGACGCTCCTGCAGGGCGCGCACTTCCGCCGGCGGTTCGAGCTTTACGCGAGCGACCCCTGGCGGCTGCACATGTACGACGCCGACTACGCGGCGAAACTCCTGCCGGCGGCGCTCGCCGCCTCGCCGCGCGAGATTCACCTGGCGGACTCGACCTCGGTGCCCGGCTACATACAGGCGCTCTGGCACGGCGCGGCGTGGGGGCTTCGGCCGGAGACGTTCGTCACGCTCGACTTCGAGGAGCCGCCGCCGGCCGGCGCGGTCGTCATCACGACGGAGGACGTGCGCCCGCGCTGCCGCGTGCTGGCCGAGAGCGAGCCCTACACGGTCTGCGCCACCGAAGGGCGCCCGCGCGCGCCGGGGCCGCTGCCCGAGGGCGGCTTCAGCGCGGGGCTGCGCGCAATCGAAATACCCGCGCGCGTCGGGGCGAAGTCGCGCGTGAAGGTTAGCGTCGCGGTGCGGAACGAGGGCGACGCCCTCTGGCCGGCGCGCGAGCGCGGGCTGTCGCCGCTCCAGGTAGCGGCGGCCAACCGCTGGCTCGACGCAGCGGGGCGGGTGGTCACGGCCGACGACGGCCGCGGCGCCATCCCGCGCGACCTCCGCCCCGGCGACGAGGCCGTCATCACCTTCGACGTCAACGCGCCCCGCCGCCCCGGAGACTACCTGCTCGAAATAGACATGCTTCAGGAGGGCGTCACACGCTTCGCCGCCAAAGGCTCGCAGACGCTGCGCGTGCCGGTGAGGGTAGAGTAGACGGTAGACGGCAGACGGCAGGCGATAGACGGTAGACGGCGGGTGAAAAGCGGGCGGCGCGTCTCAGCCTCGGGGCCGGGACGCGCCGCCTTTCCGTCTACAGACCGCGTGACCTGGACTCGCCGCCCTTCCGCTCTTCCGCCTGCCGTCTGGCCGTCCGCCGGCCGCAGCCTAGCGTCCACTTCTCTTCAACGCTTCCGCGTAGACGTCGAGCGTGGCGCGGGCGGCGCGGGGCCATGAGAAGTCTGCGGCGCGGCGGAGGCCGGCCCGGGAGAGGGCGCGGCGGGCCGCCTCGTCGTCGAGGAGTTCCAAGAGGAGGCGTGCGAGCGCCGACGGGTCGCGCGGGTCGAAGAGGCGCGCGGCGCCGCCCGTGACCTCTTCGACGGCCGCCGCGCGCCCCGCCAGGACCGCCGCGCCGCACGACATCGCTTCGAGCGGCGGCAGGCCGAAGCCCTCGTAAATCGAAGGGTAGACGAAGGCGAGGCAGGAGCCGTAGAGCGCGCGCAACTGCTCGTCCATGACGTAGCCCGTCAGGACGACGCGGTCGCGCGCGGGCGACCTCTCGATCAGCTCGAAGAGCGGCGCGCTCAGCCACCCGCGCCCGCCCGCGAGGACGAGCCGGAGCGGGGAGGCGGGGCGCGCGCGCGTCACCACCTCGAACGCGCGGACGAGCGCGGCGAGGTTCTTGCGCGGCTCGATGGTGCCGACGGCGAGCAGGAACTCCGCGCCGCCGCCCAGATTCATCGCGCGCAGAACCTCCTCGGCCTCGCCCGCCGGCGGCGGCCTGAAACAGTCGCGCGCCGCCTCGTGGACGACGAAGACCTTGCCCGCGGCCGCCTTCAGGTACTCCGAGACCTCGCGCCGCACGGCCTCCGTCGGGACGATGACGGCGTCGGCGGCGCGCGCCATCAGCGGGAGGCGGCGGCGCGCGCGCAGGACGCGGCGGCGCTCGTGCGTCTCGGGGTGGACGAAGAGCGAGAGGTCGTGGACGGTCAGGACCTTCGCCGCGCCGCCCCACAGCGGCACGTCATAGTTCGTCCCGTGGAAGAGGCTGAGGCCCCTGCGCCCCGCGTAGCGCGGCAGCCCGGCGGACCACCACCGCCGCCCCAGCGCGCCCACGCGCACGCGCGCCGCCTTCAGGTTGGGCGGCAGCGCCTCGCGCCCTTCAAAGTCGGCGGGCGGGTAGGACGAAGGGTAGACCAGCTCGAACTCGTCTTCGGGCGCGGCCTCGGCCAGCGCCCGCGCCAGCTCGAACGTGTAGTGGCCGACGCCCGCGCGCGGCTCCGTGAGCGGGATGGCGTCGAGACCGAAGGGCATACGGGGAAGCGGGCGGCGGGCCGCCGGCCGCGGGCGGCTGGCAGGCGCGGGCGGCTTAAAACGTCGGAGGCCGCGAGGTGATAAACCTTCGCGGCCTCCGGCTCTTAACTGCCTGCTGCTGCCACCCGCCCGCCGCCGGCCCTCACTGAATCGTGATGCGCGGCGCGGTGTCGGCCGGGCGGCTGGCGAAGGTGACGCCGCCGGACGTGACCGAGATGATGACGGGCACGTCGCCCGCGCCGGCCAGCGAGGCGGGCAGCGTGACCGTGACCTGGTCGAAGCCGGGCGTGTTCGTCGGGCTGACCTTGACCGGGCTGGTCACGAGGTCGGCCGTCCCCACGATGTCGGTCGCGCCGATGCGGACGGTGACGTTCGAGTTCGAGCCGACGCCGCGGATGCCCGACACGAGGAAGGTGACCTGCGTCGCCACCGTCTCGGTCTGCGGCGACGTGCAGACGCCGGTCGTGCCCGAGCCCGCCGGCCGCGAAGTCGTCACCGCGAACGGCTCGCCCGGCGAAGAGACGCACGGGTTGGTCGTGTTGAGCGCGGCGGCGCGCCCGCCCGGGCCGTTCGTCGAGGTGAAGATGTCGGGCTGGATGGTCGTCAGCAGCAGCGACGTGCGGATGAGCGCGCCGTTGTTGAAGATGGCGACCGGCAGCGCCGTCGTCGCGGGCGTCAGCCCGGCCGGGACGACGAAGTTTATCTGGTTCGGCGCCACCGAGTAGAGCCCGGCGGCCGCGCCCGAGACCGTCACCGTCACGCCCGACAGTTCGAGCGGGAGCGGCGGCCGGCGCTGCGTCTCGTGCGCGTCGTTCGGGTCCACCTCGGCCTCGGCCGGGGCGAGCGCGAGCGTCGAGCGCGCGATGCCGAGCATGGCCGGCGCGAGCGAAGTCACGGCGGGCGGCGTCGGCGTGGGGCTCGGCGCGACGACGGGTCGGTCGCTCGGGCCCGTGAAGAACGAGACGGGCGCCGGGCTGGTCGCAGGCGTCGGGCTCGGCGCGGGCGTCTCGCTGTTGACGACCGGGATGAGCTGGTAGAACGCCTCGCTCGACGAGTCGGCGTTGCTCCCGCCCTCCTCGGTGCGCGAGCTGAGCGCGATGCGGCGGATGCTGTCGGACGGCAGCGGCTGGAGCGCCGTGAACGAGCCCGTCAGCAGGTCGGTGACGCGCGCGACAGTCGTCAGCGCGTCCACGCGGGCCGAGAAGACCTGCGCGCGGTTGAGCTGGTTGAGCCCCTCGGCGGCGGTCGTCGCCACCGTCCCGTCGGGCCGCAGGTTCAGGTTCGACACCCACACGACGCGCGCGCTGTCGCCCGTGAACGTCGGGAAGTGCAGCTCGACGTCCAACTGGTCGGCGGGCGCGCGGGTCGAGACCTGCGCGAAGGCCGGCGAGCCGCCCGCGACGTTGGCGATGAAGACGGCCGTCGAGCCCACGATGCCGCCGCTGGGCGTGCCGTCGGGGTTGAAGGAGTTGACCGTTGACTCGAAGACGATGCGCGAGCCGTCGCGGCTGATGCGCCGCCCCTCGGTCAGCAGGTTGACGCTCACGCCCTCGCGCCCGAGCGTGGTGTCGGGCGGCGTGCGCGTGACCTGGCGGACGCTCCCGCGCTCGCCGCTCGTCGTGTTGTACTCGGCGACGAAGACCTCGCCGTTGCCCCTGTTGGCCTCGACCTCGGCCTGCCCCTCGGTGGCGACGTTGTCGGCGTTCGAGAGGAAGGCGATGCGGCACACGCCCCCCGCCGGGCAGGACGAGATGGAGGGGTTGACGCTGAAGACGAAGCGCGACGGGATTTTGCTGCCGGCCGGGACGATGTCCTTGGTGGCCGTCAGTTGCAGGAACGACCCCGCGCCCGAGTTCCGGTAGAGGAAGATGTCCTTGTTGCCGTCGGCGTTGTCGGCGCCGGGGATGCCCGCGCGCGCCTTCGAGACGAAGACGAGGAGCGAGCCGTCGTCGTTGAGCATCGGCGACTCGTTGTCGCGCGCGAAGAAGGCCGGCGTGGTGTTGCTGAAGGCCGGCAGCGGCGCCGCGGTCGCCGGGGTGAAGGTCACGCGCTGCGGCGTGTTGACCGCCAGGTCAACCGTGGCGACCTCGGTGCCCAGCGAGAGGTCCACGTCGGCGACGTCCGGGATGCGGTAGATGAAGACCTCGGTGTTGGCGTCCGTGCGGAGCGCGGCGGCGTGCTGCGAGCCGTCGAAGTCCCTGGGCGACGCGCCCGGGGCGGCGTCGCTGTAGGCGTTCGAGATGAAGGCGATGAAGCGGCCGTCGCGGCTGATGGTCGGCTGGAGGTTGACTATCTGGATGTCTATGTTCGTCGGGTCAATCGAAGACCGGGCCGCGTCCTTCAGCACGCTCCGCGTGTTCGTTATCTGGAAGATGCGGCGCTGCGCGTAGTCGAAGAGGAAAATCTCCTGGTTGCCGTCGGCGTTGTTGCGGCCGCGGCTGACGAGGTTCCCGCTCGCGTCGCGCACGTCGGGGGTGCGGTCGGTGGCGATGTCGCCCGACGACTCGATGACGACGAAGCGGCCGCTGCCGCTGGTGTCCGAGGCGAAGGAGTCGCGCGGGATGGGCGCGGGCGTCGCCCCGGGCGTCGGCGTCGGCGTCGCCGTCGGGCTCGGGCTGGCCGTCGGGGTGGGCGTCGGGGTCGCGGGGACGAAGGTCGAGGTGACCTGGAAGATGGCCGTTTCGGGCGAGGGCGAGAGCGTCTGCGCCGTCGCGGGGCGCGACGCCGCGCCGAAGACTGCGGCGAGCGCGAGGACGGCCGCGCACGCGCGCGACAGACGGAAAGCGTGCTTCACGAAGATTCCTCCGGACTGGAGCATATGAAATCGCTGACGAAGTAGGCCCGAGGGAGACTTTCGGGCGCGGGCTCGACGGGGCGCCTGCTGGCGGCCGTCGGGCGCGCCGGTTGAGTAAAGAAAACGCATTTTACGCGTAAGCCTCGCGCCCGCGCAACCGGCGGAAGGAAAGGCGGTAGGCGGTAAGCGGGCAAGGCGGCCGGCAGTCTCCAACCCCTCGCGCCGGGACCCGGGGTGAAAAACCCTCCGGCGTCCCGGGCGCGGGGCGACCGCCGCCCGCCTGCCGCCTACCGCCTGCCACCAACTCGCCCGCCCTCCCGAAGCGTCACGGCCCGAAGCGCCTCTTGTACTCGTCGGACGTGATGAACGCCCTAACCATCTCGGCGTCAATGTAGTTGCCGCCGAACTCGTTGAGCTTCGAGAGCCAGAAGCTGTAGCCCCTGAAGTCGGCGTCGGGCGCGGCGTCCGGGTCGCGCTGTAGGTAGCCGAAGTACTGCATCAGCACGAACGACTCGTTGAAGGTCCGGGCCGACACCGAGTTGCTCTCGGCCACCGAACGGAGCGCCGCGGCCTGACCCGCCGCGCCGCCGCCGCCGAAGGCGTTGACCGCGGCCGCGCGCTCGCCGGCCGAAGGGCTGACGCCCGCGTTGGCGAAGAGCGAGTCCACGTACGCGCCGGCCGACTGGCCGCCGTGCGCCGCCTGGAAGGCGGGGCGCTGGACGAAGGCGAGCGCGAACGCCTGCTTGTTCTGTTCGAGCTGCAACTGCCACGGCCCCTGCCCGACGATGACCTGCGAGGGCGTGCTGCCTATCTGGCGCGTGTCGGCCATGAAGTCGGCGCGGCGCACCGCCACGGGCTTGCCCGGCAGGTCGCCGAACCCGGCCTTGTGCATCTTGTAGACGAGGTTGCCCGTCCCCTGAAACTCGATGGAGAGGAAGAAGGCCGCCGAGACGTTGACCAGCTTGACCTCGACGCACGGCGCGCTCGTCCCGCAGTTGAAGACGTCCTCGCGCCAGAAGTTGAGCCCCGCGGTGTCGGGCTCGCGCGAGAGGAAGTCGAGGTAGTGCTGGCGGACGAAGAAGTTGACGTCGCCGATGGGGTTGAAGCCCCAGCCGATGTCGCGCAACTGCGAGCCCGTCAGGTCGTAGGTGACGGCGACGCTGTGGATGAGGTCGCCGCTGATGTTCGGCTCCATGAGCTGGTTCGGCGAGAGGCTCATGTCCCAGTGCGAGACGGACGAGCCGGCTTCGAGCTGGTTCGGCGCGTACATCAGCGGGCGCCCCTGCGCGTCCACGCCGGCCGGCGCCGAGTTGTCGAGCAGCAGCGTCGCGTTGAGCCCGGCCGTGAGCTGGCTCTTGAGCGTCGAGCCGTCGGTCAGCGAGACCATCAGCGAGGGGATGTTAATCGTCGAGTCGCCGCCGCCCATCTGGCCCGGCGCGCCCGTCGTGTTGTTGACGACGATGACGCCGACGGCGCCCGCGTCCTGCGCGTTCCTGACCTTGACGGTGAAGTTGCAGCCGCCGCGGTCAACCAGCGCCAGCCGGCCGGCGACCGCCCCCGCGTTCGAGAGTGCCGCGCAGCCGTCGGCCGGCGAGGCCATCACGACGTTGGCGGTCGTGCCGCCCGCCGAGACGCGCGGGCCGAAGTCGGCCGTGGCCGCGCCGTATGCGCCGGCGATGGAGCCGGGCGCGTTGACCCGCACGCGGGGAGTGCCCAGCACGCCGCGCGCCTCGTTGACGACGTTCGCGCCCGTCCAGATGAGGTGGCCCGTGTTGACGGCCGAAGCCTGCCGCTCGGCGTCCGTCGTCATCTGCGCCCACGTCTTGCCCGACGCGTTGTCGGCGAGGTAGTGGTCGAAGACGGACGGGGCCTTGGTCGTCGCGCCGAACAGCGCGCCCGTGCTCGTGTTGGTGAAGGTCTGGAACCCGAGGCCGTGGCCGAACTCGTGCATCAGCACCGAGACGAGGTCAACGGCCGCGCCGTGGTTGTTGTCGAGCCCGAGGTAGAAGGGCGAGTTGTCGAGGCAGCCCGGCGTGCCGAGGTCGGGGTTGAACCGCGCGCGTATCTCGGGCTCGGCCGGGTTGAGGTCCACGCCCGCCAGCGAGTTGGCGAGCGCCGCCGAGTACCAGGTGTTCTGGAGCGGCGCGTTGGCGAAGTTGCGGTGGACGTTGATGGCGCCGGCCGAGCCGAGCGTCGCCGAGTTGGTCGAGCAGGGCATCTGGTCGTCCCAGGTGGCGCGGATGGTGATGGTCACGGCGCTGTTGAGCGTCGCGCCCCAGAGGTTGGCGGCGAACTGGAAGGCGTTGAGGCGCTGCTGGCCGCGCGTCGTGCCGGTGTTGTTGCCGACGGGCGCGACCGGCGTCGGGTCGTTGAAGCCCACGCCCGCAGCGTCCTCGTTGAGGATGACGATGGTCGCCGCGGCGCGCGCGTCGGCCGCCGCCCCGGCCACGACGGCGAGGGCGAAGGCGAGGGCGGCGAATTTCGAGAGGAAAGCTTTCTTCATCATTACTCCCTGTCCGCCGCCTTCCTGGGCGCGCCGGCGACGGCGCCCGTCTTGTCGCGGCTGTTGAGGAAGCCGCGCGCGGCCTCGGGCGTGTCAACGCACGCCGCCGAGACGCTGCCGTCGTCGTTCCTCTTCGCCACGGTCACGTTCTCGAACCTCTCCTCAAGGTTCACGGAGACGGAGCCGTCCTCGTGCCTGACCTCGACGAGCCCCTCGGTGGACTTGTTGTCCTTGAGGGCGTCGGCCAACTGGTCGGCCTGCTCCTGCGTGAGCGGCCCCTGCTGTAGCGTCCTGGCGTTCACCTGAAGTTTCTTGCCTCCGACTTCGACCGTGACGTAGCCGGGCGCGGCCGCGGCCGGGGCGGCCGCGCCGCTCGCCTGCGGCTGCGGCTGGACGCCGGACAGCGACTCGTATTTCGTCGCGACGGACGTGACGACGCCCGCCCCGAGCACGGCGCAGGCGAAGACGCCCGCCCCGAAGGCGCGCTTCCGCCTGGCGGAGCGGCCCTGGGCACTTCTCTTGGACTTCTTCATGGTTGGCGGTTCCTCTGTTTTTATGACGCGAGAATGGCTTTAAAGACTCAGGTCGGGGACAAAAAGCGCCGGGCTTCCGTCGGCCGGCGCGCGGACGGGCGCCGGATAAAGTGTGTGACGTGCCTTTAAGGATTGACGGGGGCGGCGATGCTCGGACGGGCGCGGGGCCGCCGCGGCCGGGCGCCCCGGCGACGCCCCGGGTCGCCTTCGACCCTCGAACGCGCGGTGACGCCGTAGATACGCCCGCACTTAGACGCCCGGCGCCCCCGCCCAGTTGCTTCGGGGGGCGCGCGGCGGGGCGCGAAAAGGCCGCGCCCGCCGGCGGAGGACGCCAGGCGGGCGCGGCGCAAATTCCCGGCGGGCGCAAGGAGGCGCGGGGCTTTTCGCGCCCCGCGCCTCCTTGCGCCC
>DASVUF010000067.1:0-26391 GCA_036387195.1 Pyrinomonadaceae bacterium
CCGTCCAGCGCACGGGGAACGCCTCGCGGAAGTTCCACCAGACGACGGGGACGTGGCCCGCGTCGAGGAGGAAGACGGTGCCGTTGCGCCGCTGCACCTTGCCGCGCGCCACGTCCTCGGCCCAGACCCAGAGCGTGTCTATCTGCGTCAGGCCGCGCCGCAGCACGAGGGTCGGGTTGCGCGCCGTCCCCGCGAAGCGGTGCGCGTACTCGTTGACGCCGCCCTCGCGGTATTCGAACTGCTCCGTCTCGACGCCGAGCCCCGTGCACTCCGAAAAGCCCCCGACCAGAAGCCCCTCGACTTCGACGAGGAAGTTGAACGAGAGGTAGGGGTCGAGGCGCACGCCGCCCTGGCGCACGGCCGCGAGCAGCGCGTTGAATCCTAAAACCGGCATCTCGAATCCTTCGGCGGGCGGCGGCGGCGGCCCGGCGCGCGCGTCGTCTTACTTAATAGTCGGCGCCCTCCGAGGCGCGCGCGTTGAGCTTGGCGATTTCCGCCACCCAGCGCTGGCGCTCGGCGTGCTCCAGAGACATTATCTGTTCGTGCGGCCAGTGAAAGTGAAAAGCGATGTACGCTACCTCCTCATAGAGCCGCTCTAAGGGGTAGCGCCAGCCCCCCCCGCGGCGGCGTCAACCTCCACCTCGAACTGCCGCTCGCAGTGCGGGCACTGCGTCAGGACGCGGTTGTGGCCGTACTCGTTGAGCCGGCGGTACATCTCCTGCAAGTATGCGAGGTCGGCGGCGTAGAGCCCCTCGACGACCTTCGGGTTGATGTGTTCGAGCGCGCCGAGCCGGACGACGACGCGCGAGAGCAGGATGACGAGCAGGTAGGCCGGGTTACTCTGCACGCGCGGGTCTTTGAGCGGCGCTATCTCGTCGTAGGCGGTCGCCAGCCGCATCACGCCCTCGCGGTGGAGGCCGCCCTCCGCGTCCGCGTAGCCCACGGGGAGCGTGAAGGGGTACTCGGTCTGTAGCGTCATACTTCCTCGACCGCGGCGGGCCCTGCCGAAGCGCCCGGCCGCCGGTATTTTAAGCCTGCTGCATGTCCTCGTAAGTGATTTCCAGCGCCTCGATGGCGACGGCGTTGGCGGTGGCGTTGAAGGCCGGGCCCGTCCAGCGCGACGGGTAGGCGTTGAAGAAGTTCCAGCGCCGCACCTCGCGCCCCGTCAGGTCGAGCAGGACGATGGAGCCGTTGCGCCGCTCCTCGCGCCCGTTGCGGACGGTCGTGCGCCACTTCCAAAGCTCGTCGGAGTCGGTCACGCCGCGGCGCAGCGTGATGTTGGTGTAGCGGCCGAGGCCGGGCAGCTTGCGGACGTGGTTCGGGTCCGAGCCCTCGCGGTACTCGACCGTCTCGGTGCTCTCGTCGAGGCCGGTGCACTCCTGAAAGCCTGCGTGCGTCAGGCCGTCAATCTCGACCAGGAAGCTGTAACTGCGGTAGGGGTCAACTCGGCCAGCGGGCATCTTCTTTCCTCCTCGGTTTCGGTGTCGTCGTGGTGTGTTTGAAGCTCGTCGTAAAGGGTCAGCGCACGGTGGTCGCGTCGGCGTGGCGGACGATGCGCAGGACGATGAACTCGGCGGGCGCCTCGGCGGCGACGCCGACCTCGCAGACGACGCGCCCCGCGTCGCGCTCGGCCGGCGGGTTCGTCTCGGCGTCGCACTTGACGAAGAAGGCCTGCTCGGGCGTCGCGCCGCGCAGGGCGCCCGCGCGCCAGAGCTGCAAGAGGTGGCCGCTCAGCTCGCGCTGGACGCGCACCCAGAGGCTCGGCACGTTCGGCTCGAAAGAGGCCCAGGTCATCGCGGCCTCGATGCGGCGGCGCAGCGTGAGCGCGAGGCGGCGGACGTTGACGTAGCGCCACGCCGGGTCGCGGCTGAGCGTGCGCGCGCCCCAGACGCGGACGCCGCGCCCGCGGAACGCGCGCAGGCAGTTGACGCCCTCGCGGTTCAGCCACTCCTGCGCCGCTGCCCCGACGTCCGTCTCGAGGTCGAGCACGCCCGACAGCTCGGCGTTGGCCGGCGCCTTGTGGACGCCGGCCTGCGCGTCCGTGCGCGCGTAGACGCCGGCGACGTGCCCCGAAGGCGGGACGAGCCGGCCTTCGCTCGTCCGCAGCCAGGGGTAGTAGAGCGCGCCGCCGACGGGCTCGGCCAGGCTGAGCGTCAGGCGGCGGCGCTGTTCGAGGACGGTCTGCGTCGTCCGTCCGGGCAGCGGGTCGAGGAGGGCGAAGCGGTCGCCGCGCGCCGCGCAGTGTTTGAGCGCCTCGCGCTGCACGCGCTCGACGGCCGCGACCTCGGGGGCCGCGCCCGCGCCGTAGAGCGTCATGGCGTCGGGGACGGCGACGAGGTCGAGGTCTTCCAGCGTGTTGAGCGCCGCGAAGGCTCCGCGCAGCGCCGCCTCGCGGTCGCCCGGTGGCGCGACGCGCACGACGTAGCAGCGCGCCCCGCCGTTGGCGAAGAAGCCCGCCACCGCCTCGGCCAGAAAGCTCCCGGCCGCCGACTTGAACCTGAGCGCGAAGTCCTCGCGGCGGTGGAGCGCGACCGCCACGCCCGCCGGCGCGGGGTCGGACGCGCCGGCGTCGGCCACGCCGACGAAGGCCGGGACGCCGGTCGGCAGCCGGGCCTCCGGCTTGAGGAAGACCTCCTGCCGGTAGACGCCCGGAGCCTTGTCGCCGTAGGCGTTGTCGCTCGCCGCCATGCCGCCTCCGCCCGGCCCGCGCGCGCTCAGACGCCGCGCGGGCCCGGCCTTCTCCTCTTTACCGCTACTGCCCCGGCCCAGCCCACTGGCTGACGCGGAAGATGACGAACTCGGCGGGGCGCACGAGCGCGACGCCGACCTCGCAGACGACCTTGCCCTCGTCGCGCAGCTCGGGCGGGTTGTTCTCGGCGTCGCACTTGACGAAGAACGCCTCCTGCGGCGTGTTGCCGAAGAGCGCGCCCGCGCGCCACATGCCGGTCAGGAAGGCCGTCACGTTGCGCGAAATCCGCTGCCAGAGCGCGGGCGTGTTCGGCTCGAAGACGACCCACTGCGTCCCCTCGTCGATGGACTCGCGCAGGAAGAGCATCGTGCGGCGGACGCTGACGTACTTGTACTCGCCGTTGGCGTCGCCGCCGACGGTGCGCGCGCCCCAGACCAGAACGTTGTCGTTAAGGACGCGGATGCAGTTGACGCCCTTCGGGTTGAGGCCGTCCTGGTCGGCGCGGCTGAGGGGGTGCGAGACGCCGAGCGCGCCCATCACGGCCTCGTTGGCCGGCGCCTTGAAGACGCCGCGCTCGTTGTCCACGCGCGCGTAGACGCCGGCGATGTGCCCCGACGGCGGCACGTTGACGACGCCGCGCGAGGCCGGCGCCAGCAGGCTGGCCGCCGGGTCGAAGACCTTTATCCAGGGGAAGTAGAAGGCCGCGAAGTCGCTGCGCGCGGGCATCGCGCCCGGCGGCGAGCCGGCCGAGGGGCGCGTCAGGTCGCCGAGGTCGGTCACGGTCGCCGGGCCGTCGAGGATGGCGAAGCGGTCGCCGACGTTGCGGCAGTGCGTGGCGAGCTGCCCGCGCAGCGCGTCGTCGGTGACGCCGGGCGCGGCGACGAGCGCCACCTCGTCAATGGCCGCCAGCGCGCGCAGCGCGTCGTCGAAGTCGTCGTTCGACTCGACGCGGACGACGTAGCAGCGGCTCCCGCCGTTGTTGAAGAAGCCGTAGACGGCGTGGGCGAGGAGGCTGTGGCCGGCGTTGACCGTGGCCGGGCTGACGTTGGACGCGGGCGCCGTCTCGTCGCCGACGAAGTCGCCGAAGTTGCGCGTGAACTGCGCCCAGCTCGTGACGAGGACGGGCGTCTTGGCCGGGGCCGCGAGCGTGTAGTTCACGAACTTGGTCGCGCCCGGCGTCGCGGCGGTCGGGTCTTTGGCGACGAGCTGAATCGTGCCGGGGACGACGCCGATGAAGGCGGCGGTGCTGGTGCTGACTCCGGCGATGGTCTTAATCGAGGACGGGACCTCCTCGACGTAGACGCCCGGTGACAGGTAGGACGGCATGAGCTTCTCCTCCTCCCCTCTGGCGGGGCTTCAAGTGTGTTCAGGCCAACTGCACGTCGTAACCGCCCCCCGGCGGGGCGGGGATTTCGATTCTGAAACTCTGGCGCGGCCCCGCCGCGGGGCGCACGCGCAGGCGGGGCCTGCCCGCCCGCACGCCCGAGAAGACGAAGCGCCCCTCGGCGTCCGTGCGCGCGACGACGCCCGGCGGCACGAGCGTCAGGCTCGCGCCCGCCACGGGCCGCCCCGCCGCGTCCGTCACGCGGCCGCCGACGGCGAACCTCTCCGACGAAGACGACGAAGACGACGGCCGCGACGACGACAGGGCCGCTGGGGCCGCGCCGCCGGGCGCGGCCGCCGCCGTGCGCGACGACGCCGCCGCGAACGACCCCGAGGCGGCCGCGCGCGCGGACGACGGCGACGACGGCGACGCCGCCGCGTCCCCCATCTGCTCCAGCACGACGCCCTTCGTCGTGACGAGCGGCGCGGCCTCGGGCTCCGCATACGGGTCGAGGCTGACGGTGACGGTGACGCTCACGGAGGGGCGCAGCTTGTTGCCGACGGCCGTCCAGAACTCTGAAGGGTTCTTCAGCCCCTCGGGCTGCGTCGTGACGAGCGGGAGCGGCGGCTCCTGCCCGGCGAGGCTGCCTACGAGGTAGGCGGGCGGGATGGTCGGGTTGGCGGCGAGCACCTGCAAGACCTGACCGAGCAGGCGGTGCTCCTGTAGCACGGGCTCGGCGCCGCCGACGGGCCACGCCGTGACGAGGTAGGTGCAGGCCACGCGCATCGGCGGCCGGCGGATGACGGCCGCGCCGTCGCGCCGCTCGACCAGCGGCTCGTTGCTGCGCAGCTCGACGTTCTCGCGGATGTCGTAGAGGAAGAGGTCAATGGTGGGCTGCGGCGGCGCGAACTTCTCCGACGGGCGGTCGAAGGAGACTTGCGCCTCGGCCAACTCCGGGAACCGCGCGGCGAGCGCCGGGTCGTCCAGCATCGCCTGTAGCGTAAGACTCAGGTCGCGAATCATGTCGGGGGTCTGCTTCGCTTCAGGGGGCCTCTCGCCGGCCGCGCCGCGGCGCGGACGGGGCGCGGAGTCTAAGGGCGGCCGCGCCGCGCCCGGCCCCAACCAAAAGACGTACGCTCCCGTCGCCGTCCGCGCGACGGGAGTCCACGAGCGAGGGCTCACCGCTCGTCGTAAAGCCCGGGAGGGTTCGGGGCCGGAACCGCCGGGCTTACAGGTTTAAGGCTGATTGAGAGCGCGCGCAGGCATGCTCAACTATGGACTGCGCTCTGTGGAAACACGGAAGACGTAATACATCACATCACGGAGCCTGTCAAGAATCATGTTCGCGCGCCGCGCGCGCCGCGGCCGGGGCGCGTCACTTCTCCTCGCGCCGCGCCGCGACGAGGGCGCACGCGGCCAGCATGAGCAGCAGCGCGAGCGCCGTCGGCGCCGGCCAGCGCCCGCCGACCTGCGTGTAGTAGACGGCCACGCCGGACGCCGCCATCCCCGCGAAGAACAGGGCGAGCGCCGCGTAGTTCGGCTTCGAGCCCGCGCCGATGAGCATCCCCGGACCTCCGTTCTTCGCGCGGCCCGCCTCGCCCGGCGCGCGCCTTCGCCCGGCCCGCGGCCGTTAAGGCAGCGGCTTGCCGCCGGTGACGCCGATGACCTCGCCGCAGACGTAGGAGGACTCTTGCGAGGCGAGGAAGACGTAGACGGGCGCCAGCTCCGAGGGCTGACCCGGCCGCCCCGTGGGCGTGTCCTTGCCGAACTCCTCGTACTTCTCGTGCGGCATCGTCGCCGGGATGAGCGGCGTCCAGATGGGGCCGGGCGCGACGACGTTGACGCGCACGCCCGTCTTCATCGCCTCGGACGCCAGCGCCTTCGAGAAGGTGACGATGGCCCCCTTCGTCGCCGCGTAGGCCATCAGCTCGGCCGACGGCTGGTAAGCCTGGATGGAGGCCGTGTTGATGATGGAGCCGCCCTCGCCCATCCGCGGCAGCGCGGCCTTGCAGAGGTGGAACATCGCGTAGACGTTCGTGCGGAACGTGCGGTCGAACTCCTCCGAAGAGATTTCGCCTATCCCGCCGCGCACCATCTGGAAGGCGGCGTTGTTGACGAGGATGTCGAGCCGGCCGAACTCCTCGAAGGCGCGCGCGACGAGGCCGCGGCAGTGCGCCTCGTCCTGTATGTCGCCGGGGGCGCGGACGCACCTGCGCCCGGCGGCCTCGACGGCGCCCGCCGTCTCAAGCGCGTCCGGCTCCTCTTCCGGCAGGTACGAGATGAGCACGTCCGCGCCCTCGCGCGCGAAGGCGACGGCCACGGCGCGGCCGATGCCGGAGTCGCCGCCGGTGATGAGGGCGGCTTTGCCCCGGAGCCTCCCGTGCCCCTGGTACGTGTCGGCGCCGTAGTCGGGCCTCGGCGTCATCCCGGCTTCGAGCCCCGGCGCGTCCTGCGGCTGCTCCTCGAAGGGCGGCTTCGGCCCCTGCTCTTTCGGGTCTTCGCTCATCTCCCTCTCCCCCTTGCAAAGTTTTCGGGCCAAGATAGCAGCGGGCGAGCGCCGACGTATTACAACTCTATGTTTTCTCTCTGCCTTTCTTCTGGACGGGCGCGGGCGTCTGTACGGGGGACGACCGGCCGGGCTTCCGGCCGCTCACCCGAACTCCCAGCAGCGCAGCTCCCAGCCGCCGCCCTCGACCGCGACGGCCGCCGCGTAGCCTTCGCCGGGCTCAAGCTCGCGCAGCGTCCAGCGCGCGGCCTCGCGCGAATCGGCGCGCGTGCGCAGCAGCGCCGCCGGCTCGCCCGGCGCCAGCGACACGTCGAAGGCGTCGAGCGGGTGCGAGAGCCCGGAGCCGAGCGCCTTGATGAAAGCCTCCTTGCGCGTCCAGCAGTCGAAGAAGGCGCGCGCCCGCGCCGCCTCCGGCAGCGACATCAGCGTCTCGACCTCGCCGGGCGAGAAGAAGTGCTCGGCCAGCTTCTCGCCCTCCACGTCGTCGCGGATGGCCTCGACGTCCACGCCGACCTCGCGCCCCGACGTGACGGCGAGCAGCGCGACCTCGCCCGCGTGCGAGAGGTTGAAGCGCAGCGTCGGGTGCGCGAGAGACGGCTTGCCGTACTCGTTGTAGCCGAAGCGCAGGAGGCGGCCCGGGCTCCCGAGGTAGCGGCCGAGTATGCGGCGCAGGGCGGCGCGCGCGACGATGAAGTGGCCGCGGTGGCGCTCGAAGCGGAAGCGGTCGGCGCGCGCCGCCTCGTCCTCGGAGAGCAGGGCGCGCAGCGCGGCGACCTCGTCCGCAGGGCGCGTCAGCGGCGTGACGCGCCAGACGTGAACCTCCGCGCCGTCCGCGCGCGGGCGCTCGGGCGCGCCCCGCCACGTCGCGCCGCGCGCCGCGTCCGGCGCCGCGCCGCCCCCTGCTCCTTCCGAATGCGTCAAGACTTCCCCGCCCTCCTGCATCCGCGCCTTCAGTCACCTGGCCCCCTCGCCGGGGGGCTTATCATACACGCGCGCGCGCCCGGCCGTGAGGCGTCGGCGGGGCGTCTCGACGGCCGCCCACAAAATGGTTTACCATCCAGCTTCCCCGTCAGTCCTTCGAGTCGGAACTTCAGCGGGAGGGGTCTGCATGCCGGTTGACGTGTTGAGGCGGAACAACGTGAAGGTGTCAGGGCGCGGCGCGCGCCCGCTGGTGTTCGCGCACGGGTTCGGGTGCGACCAGAACATGTGGCGCTACGTCGCGCCGGCCTTCGAGGAGGACTTCCGCGTCGTCCTCTTCGACTACGTCGGCTCGGGCAAGTCCGACCTGCAAGCCTACGACCCGGCGCGCTACTCGACGCTCGACGGCTACGCGCGCGACGTGCTGGAGGTCTGCGCGGCGCTGAGCCTGAAGCGGGCCGTCTTCGTCGGCCACTCGGTCAGCGCCGTCGTCGGGCTGCTGGCCTCCATCCGCGAGCCGCGGCTCTTCTCGCGCCTCGTCCTCATCGGGCCGTCGCCCTGCTACGTCAACCACCCGCCCGACTACCGCGGCGGCTTCGAGCGCGCGGACATCGAAGGGCTCCTCGACCTGATGGAGCGCAACTACATCGGCTGGGCCAACTTCCTGGCGCCCGCCGTGATGAAGAACCCGGAGCGGCCCGAGCTGGCGCGCGAGCTTGAGGAGAGCTTCTGCTCGACCGACCCGCGCGTCGCGCGCCGCTTCGCCGAGGCCACATTCCTCTCGGACAACCGCGCCGACCTCGCCAGGGTCACCGTGCCGTCGCTCATCATGCAGTGCGCGGAGGACGCCATCGCGCCGGACGAGGTCGGCGACTACCTGAGCCGGAACCTGCCCGGCGGGACGCTGCGCCGGCTCGAAGCCACCGGCCACTGCCCGCACATGAGCCACCCGGAGGAGACGGTCCGGGTCATCAGAGAGTACCTGGCGGCCGAGGGCGTCTCCTGAGCGGCCCGGCCCGACACGGACAACCGCCGACAGCCCCGATGGACGAACTGCTGAACACAGCGCCCTGCGGCTTCGTGGCCTTCGCCGACGACGGGACGATACTGGCGGCGAACGAGACGCTGCGCGGCTGGCTCGGGCTCGGCGCGGGCGAGCTGGTCGGCCGGCGCTTCGAGACGCTGCTCCCCGGGGCCGGGCGCATCTTCTACCAGACGCACCTCTTCCCGCTGCTCCGCATGCACGGCCGCGTCGAGGAGGTTTACCTCTCGCTCCGCTCGAAGGCGGGCGAGGTCCTGCCCGTGCTCGTCAACGCCGCGCGCAGGGAGCGCGACGGCTCGCCCGTCAACGACTGCGTCCTGGTGCCGATGCGCCAGCGCCGGCGCTTCGAGGACGAGATACTCGCGGCCAAGCAGGAGGCCGAGGAGGCCAACCGCGCCAAGGACGAGCTGATACAGGAGCTTTCGACGCCCGTCATCAACGTCTGGGACGGCGTGCTGCTCGCGCCCGTCGTCGGGACGCTCAGGCGCGAGCGCGCCGACGAGATGACGGCCGCGCTGCTGCGGGCCGTGGTCGAGCGCCACGCGCGCGTCGTCATCATAGACGTGACGGGCGCGCGCGCGGTTGACGCCGACGTCGTCCGCCGGCTGACGCGCGCGGCCGCGGCCGTGCGCGTCATGGGCGCGACCTGCGTGCTGACGGGCATCGGCGCGGGCGTGGCGCGGGCGCTCGTGCGCGCGGGCGCAGAGCTTACAGGCGTCGAGGTGAGGCGGACGCTGGCCGACGGGCTCGGCTACGCGATGCGCGCGGCACGCGCGTGACGGGGCCGGCGCGTGCGGGGGCCGGGCGCGGCCGACGAGGGGGCGCGAATCATTCAGTGACCGACGAGAGGAACGAGGCGGGGGCCGGCGGCCTGACGGTGCTCGTCGTCGAGGACGAGGGCGACATCCGGGCGCTCCTGCGCGCCGTGCTGGAGGCCGAGGGCTACCGTGTCGTCGAGGCTTCGACGGGGCGCGACGCCGTGGCCGTCGCCGCCGAGACGCGCCCGCGCCTCATACTGATGGACATCAGCCTGCCGCTGCTCGACGGCCTCTCGGCCACGCGGCTGATTAAGGCCGACGAGGCGCTGCGCGACGTGCCCGTCCTCGCCGTCTCGGCCTACGACTCGGTCAGGCGCCGCGCCGTCCGCGCAGGCTGCACAGACCTCGTCGCCAAGCCGATTGACCTCGACAAGCTGAAGGCCACCGTCCGCCGCCTCATCACCCCGCCGCCGCCGGCCGCGACCGAATAAGCGCCGCCGAACTCCGGCCGTCTGAGACGTTCAAAAGCCTCTTCGACTCGTAGAAGCCGCGCGGCGCGCGCCCCTTCCCGCCCTCACTCCGCGGGCACGAGGTCGCAGAACCAGAAGGAGTCTCTGAGAACCGTTTCGCCGACGCGGCACCTCACCTCCTCGCTGAACGAAGGCCCGTCGAAGACGAAGGAGTGGAACTCGCCGCGCTCGCCGCAAGGGTCCACGCCCGGCGGGAGCGCGGCGAGGAAATCCTCGTCTATCAGCCTCCCCGCGAAAGAGCCGTCGAGCGCCGAAGGGTTGACGCAGGTGACGACCGCACGGAAGCCGAGCGCGATAAACTTCCTGACGAACTCGCCCGTGTCCCTCCCCCAGACGGGGTAGAGCCCGCGCATCCCGAGCCGCGCGAGGAACTGCTCGCGGTACGCCCTCACGTCTTCGAGGAACAGGTCGCCGAAGACCACCGTGTCAACGCCCCGCGCGCGGAACTCCGAGAAGGCTTCCGCCGTCGCGCGCTCGTACTCCTCGTTGCCCGCGCCCCTCCGGATGCGCGCCTGGCGCAGAGGCAGGCCGAGGCTCGCCGCCTGCCTCTCAAGCAGCACGCGGCGGACGCCGTGCATACTGATGCGGTCGTAGTCGCCCGTCACGGTCGTCAGCAGGGCCGAGGCGCGATGACGGCCCGCCTGTTGCAGTTCGTAGAGGGCCAGGCAGCTATCTTTGCCGCCGCTCCAGGATACGATTACGTCTTCCATCGAAGTGCTCCCGCCGCCGCCGCCGCGCCTCCCCGCACAGCCGAATGTCATAAAACCTTGACACCGCCGAGACACCGCCGATTCGGCGAAGCCATCAAACTAACTCAGACTTTATAATTCCGGGCGGCATTTTTAGGAAGGTGGCACATGAAAAAAAGTCAGACGTCATTTGTGTTGGCGGTCGTGCTCGCGGCGGCCGGCGCGGCCTGCGCTCAGGGCGGGCGCGACGCGCCTAAGACGCCCGCGCCGCGGGCCGCGTCGCCGGCCTCGACTTCGGCCTGCGCGCCGCTGGAGACGCGGACGGCCAACGCGCCCGAACAGAAGCCCGCCTTCCCCGGTCAGACTCGCGCCTGCGGGGTGAAGTCCGGCGTGGCTTTTGACGTGACCGTTCTGGCGAAGGGTCTGGAAAATCCCTGGGCGGTCGAGCCGCTGCCGGACGGCGACCTTCTCATCACCGAAAAACCGGGGCGGCTCCGCATCGTTTCGGCCAGGGGCGAAGTCGGGCCGCCCGTCGGCGGGCTGCTGCCCGTCGGGTCGGGCGGGGTGTCGGCCGCGAGCGGCCAGGGCGGGCTGCCGCCGATAGCGGCGCGCGGGCAGGGCGGGCTGCTCGACGTCGCGCTGAGCCCGAATTTTTCCCGCGACCGAGCCATCTTCTGGAGCTTTTCTGAGCAGCGTGAAGGCGGGAGCGGGACCAGCGTCGCGCGCGGGGTTCTGACGGAAGACCGCCGCAACCTCGAACAGGTCCGCGTCATCTTCCGGGCCATGCCGACTTACGACAACGGCCTGCACTTCGGCTCGCGGCTCGCCTTCGGGCCGGACGGGATGCTCTACATCACGCTCGGCGACCGCTTCGACCGGCCGAACCGCCCGAAGGTGCAGCAGTTGAACGCCCACCTCGGCAAGGTTATCCGCATCAACCCCGACGGCTCCGCCCCCGCGGATAATCCTTTCGCGGGGCGTGCCGGCGCCCTGCCCGAAATCTGGGACCTCGGACACCGCAACGTCCAGTCGGCGGCGTTCGACGAACGGGGGCGGCTGTGGACTGTGGAGCACGGGGCGAAGGGCGGCGACGAGCTGAACCTGATTGAGAAGGGTAAGAATTACGGCTGGCCGCTCGTCACCTACGGCGAAGAGTATTCGGGCGAGCCGATTCCGGGCGCCGTCACGGCGCGCGAAGGCTACGAGCAGCCGGTCTATTACTGGGACCCGGTCATCGCCCCTTCGGGCTTGCAGTTCTACACGGGCGACGCCTTCCCCGCATGGCGCGGCAGCCTCTTTATCGGCGCGCTGGTGGAGAAGCGGCTCGTGCGGCTGGTCTTCAAAGACGACCGCGTCGTGGGCGAAGAGCACCTGCTGACCGAGCGCGGGCAGCGCGTGCGCGACGTGCGCCAGGGACCCGACGGCGCGCTCTACGTGGTGACGGACGAGTCCGATGGGGAGCTTTGGAAAATCACGCCGCGGCGCTGAATCGGACGCGGCCGGGCGGCGATTCAGCGCCTCCGTAGAAGGCCGTGGGAGCAGGCCGGCCGCGCCCGCGGGCGCGGCCGGCCGCGAAAGAGAACCCGCCCTGAGACGCCACGCCTCAGTCGGCCGCGGCGTAACCGCTCGTGTCGAAGACGATGAGGCTGAAGTCGCGCCCCGCCGCGTAGACGCGCGTCACCCCCTCGGGCTTGAGGCGGCGGTCGTAGACGCGGAGTTCGCGGAGCGCCGGCCGCCCGGCCGCCCCGTCCCACTCCCAGAGCTTGAAGTCCAGCTTCTCGGAGTTCGGCCCCGCGCCGGTGATGACGCGGAACGCGCCGGCGCGCTCGTCGTACTCGATGCTGCGGACGCCGGCCCCGCCCGTGGGCAGCCTGATGGCCCGCCCGCCCTCGACCTCAAGGTTGGCTACGGAGAAGGCACCGCCCGCGTCGCGCAGCCTCAACGGCACGACCAGCGCGCTCCCCTCGACGACGGGCGAGCGCAGGCCGAGCAGGAGCCGCGACCCGCGCGGGTCCCACGCCACGCCCTCTACGTTGATTCCGCCGTCGCTGTACTTGCGCTTCTCCATCCCGCGCAGTTCGGCGACGTTCTCGGCGAGGAACCGCTTCAGGCCGGAGACGGCCTCGGTCGCCTCGACCCGCTGCCCCTGCGCGTCGAAACGGAAGCGCACCAGCCCCGCCCCCTTGCCGCCCTTCGACTTCGACTGCGAGCCGACGACGTAGAAGTGAGTCCCGTCGGACGTGATGCCCTCCAGGTCAACCACGCTCGCGCCGAGCCTGACCGCCTTGATGGCGCCCGCCTGACTGCCCCCTTCCCCGAGCCGCATCCAGAAGATTTCCTCCGTCCGCCCGTCGTCTACGAAGAGCACGCCGTCGGTCCCAGGGACGTGCGCCACGCCCGACGCCTCGAACGTCCCCCCGTCGAAGGGCATCGGGGCGGCGGCCGGCGCCTTCGCGGCCGCGCCGCCCGTGCGCGCGGGCGCCATGGCCCCTCGCGCCTCCAGCACGACCGCCGCCGCCGCGCACGCGAAAAGTATCAACATCCCTACAACCGGCAGTATCGTCTTCACCCTGTCGCTCATAAATTCCCCCCAGCGCAAACCATCACAGGTATTCAAACCCGAAGCATAGCAGGCCGATGGTAAACGCACGGTAAACGCGCGTAAGCTTAAGGTGGACTTAAATTTACGGGCGGGGCAGCGGGAGCCGCGCGGTGAAGGTCGCGCCGTTTTCTTCGGAATCCGCCAGTTCGAGGTCGCCGTCGTGCGCGCGGGCGACCCAGCGTGCGATGGCCAGGCCGAGCCCCGCGCCGCCGTCCTCCGCGCGTGCGCGCGTCTTGTCCGCGCGGTAGAAGCGCTCGAAGACGTGCGCGCGCGCCTCCGCAGGGATGCCGGGCCCCGTGTCCGAGACGAAGAGCAGGTACTCGCCGCCGCGCCGCTCCAGGCCGAGCCTGACGACGCCCCCCGGCGGCGTGAACTTCACGGCGTTGTCCACGAGGTTCAGGAGCATCCTCCGTAGGAGGTCTTCGTCGCCGTGGAAGGCCGCCTCGCGCGCGTTGTTCAGCTCGACCTTCACGCCCTTCTCTGAGCCCAGCATCGCCCCGGCCCGCCCAACCTCTTCCAGCAGGTCGTTCAGGTAGAGCGCCTGCCTCCGCAGCGGGTAGCGCCCGGCGTCGGCGCGCGCCAGCGTGAACATGTCCTGCACGATTCGCGAGAGCCGCCGCGTCTGCTCCCCCACCACGCGCAGCGCCTCGCGGTACTCGCCCTCGTCCCTGTGCTCCTTCTTCAGCGTCACGCCGGCGGCCGTGCTCATCACGGAGAGCGGCGTGCGCAGCTCGTGCGAGGCGTCGGCCATGAACCGGCGCTGCTCGCCGAAGGCGGCGTCGAGGCGCGCGAGCAGTTCGTTGAAGGCCGTGGCGAGCTGTCCCAGCTCGTCGCGCGGGTTGGCGACCGGCAGTTGCCGGTCGAGACTCCCGGCCCCTATCTGGCGCGCGCTCCGGGCCATGGCGGCCACGGGCGCGAGCCCCTGGCGCGCGAGGAACCAGCCCCCGAGCCCCGCCAGCAGGAGCGCGGCGGGCGTCGCGAAGTAGAGCGCCTCACGGAGCGACTCCAGCTCTTCGCCGACGGCTTCGAGCGGCTGGCTGGCGAGCACGATGTACGGGGTGTCGGCCGGCGGTATTCGCACCCTCCGCACGGCGAGGCGGTGTCGGTCGTCGGCGTCCGAACGCTCCGCGACCGTGTACAGGTAGACCTCGTCGCCGGGAATCGCGGCCAGGTCGGGCAGGCTGACGGAGAGGTCCTCTTCGTAAGGGTGCTCGGCGAGCAGCCGCCCCTCGCCGTCGAAAATCATCATCGCCTGCTGCGGGTGTGAGAGTTCCGCCGCCGTGCTCTGCGCGGCGCTCCGCATTGACTGGCCCTCCTGCGCGTCGTGCCTGAGCGAGGTGATGGAGATTTCGAGCGTCGAGCGCAGCGCGTCGTCCACGCGCCGGTGGAGCGCGCGCGACAGCAGCGCGTAGACCGCCACGCCGAAGACGACCAGTATCAGCGCGAGCGCGCTCACGTACCAGAGCGTCAGGCGTACCCTGAGCGAGTTAATCATCGCCGCCCGCCCCCCCCCGCCGTCAGCATGTAGCCCTCGCCGCGGCGCGTGCGGATGAGCTTCCGCCGCCGCCCGCCGTCCACCTTCCGGCGCAGGCGCTGGATGAAGACCTCGATGACCTTCGAGAAGGGGTCGTACGACTCGTCCCACACGTGCTCCGCGATGTCGGCGCGCGAAACGACCTCGCCCGCGCGCCGGGCGAGGTACTCGAGCAGCGCGTACTCCTTGGCCGTCAGCTCGACGCCCGCGCCCCCGCGCGACACGCGCCGCGACCTCGTGTCTATCGAAAGGTCGGCGACCTGTATGACCGCCGGCAGCAGCGCCGGCCTTCTCCGCAGCAGCGCCCGCACCCGCGCCAGCAGCTCGTCGAAGTCGAAGGGCTTCGTCAGGTAGTCGTCCGCCCCCGTGTCGAGCCCCGCGATGCGGTCCTCGACCGCGTCGCGCGCCGTCAGCATCAGGACGGGCACGGCCGAGCCGGCCGCGCGCAGCTCGCGGCAGACCTCGAACCCGTCCCTGCCCGGCAGCATGACGTCCAGAATTATCAGGTCGTAGTCGTTGACGAACGCCAGCTCCAGCGCCCGCCCGCCGTCGCCCGCCAGGTCCACGGCGTAGCTCTCTTCGCGCAGCCCCTTGGCCAGCATCCTGGCCCCGCTCGGCTCGTCTTCGACCAGAAGGATTCGCAACCCCTCGCGCCTCCCCGCGCCCCGCCCTCGCCCAAGCATACCTAAAGAGAGGTTTATCTCTTAGTCTGCGGCGTCCGCCTTGACCACGCCCGCCCCGCCGCCCTCCGGCCTGACCTTAATGGCGCGGGCGGAAGGAGGTAAGGAGGACTTCATCAGGACGTCTTTCGGCCTCTTTCGCTGACAATTTTACGTTGACAACCACTAAACGCAACGGCTAATCTTCCCGGCTATGACACCCGATCAACTGAGACGGCGCCGTGAGGCGCTGGGGATGACACAGGACGACCTCGCCCGCGAACTCGGGGTGAAAATGATGACCGTCTCCCGCTGGGAACGCGGCGTCTACCCGATCCCTCGGCACATAGGGCTGGCCATCGAGGCCATAGAAATGAGGAGGAAGTTGGCGGCGTGAAGACTATAGCCATAGCCAACCAGAAGGGCGGGGTCGGTAAAACCACCATCACCCGGGAACTCTCCGCTTGCTGCGCCTTACGGGGGTTTCAGACGCTCGCGATTGACTGTGACCCGCAGGGGAACCTTACCACGTCGTGGGTGGACCCGGACGTCTACGAGGCCACGCTCTCGCACGTGCTGATCGAGCCGGAGTCGCCGTCGGGCATCAAGCAGGAGCCGCTCCCGCTCGACGACGCGATTCTGGAGAGCCCCGTCGAAAATCTCGACCTGGTGCCGGCCGATATCCGCCTGGCCCGCTTCGAGATGCAGCCCGACTACCTGACCCACCGGCTGCGCAACCAGATACAGGAGCACGGCGGCGGCTACGACCTCGTCTTCATCGACTGCCCGCCGCAGCTCGGGAAACTGCTGACCGCGGCGCTCTATTCCGCCGACCACGTCATCGTCCCCTGCGCGGCGGACGCCATGGGGCTCCAGGGGCTCTCGGACCTCTCTTTCACCATCGAGCAGGTGAAAAAGAACGTAAATTCCGGCCTCCGGATGCTGGGCGCCGTGATTAACCTGTACAAGCCCTCGCGCAACCTCTCCGCCGAATCCAGACAGGCGGTCGAGGCCGCGGTCGGGCTCGTCGGGCACGTCTTCGACACCAACCTGCACGACTATTCGAAGGTGGCCGAGGCCCCTTCGCAGAAAATGCCGGCGGTGCTCTACGCCAGGTCGCACCGGGCCGCCGACCAGTTGTGGAGCCTGACGGACGAGGTGCTCGAAAAGCTGAAGATGTCGAAGCAGAAGATTTCTGCCGTCAAATGAGGTGACAAGTGGCCGAAACCAAGCCTAAAACCGCCGATTCCCTGCGGACGCCAAAGCCTAAGAAGAAGTTGGGACTCACCGTCCCGCCGGCGCTGAGGCTTCCGCACGATGACCTGATCATGTCATCCCCGAAAGAATCGGCCGAGCAAGCCAGTTCATCCAACCCGCCTAGTCTGCCTAGTACGACTAGACAGACTAGTCCGACTAGTCATAGTAGTCAGACTAGTCGGACTAGGCAGAGTAGTGTGACTAGTCCGACTCCCTCACCGACCCCTATTTCTCCCGTACGGGATTTCACCAAGGTCGCCAACTCGATTCATAGGGAGGCTGTGCCCGGGGGGTTATTCACGGGTAAAGGGAAGCAGCTCTACGATTGTCTCTACTCCCTGTCTCGCGGGGCGGTGGTGCCTTCAAGAACCGTGCGAATCTCAAGACCCAAACTGATGAAACTGGCCGGCATCGGCGCGCGGGTCACCTTTGAAGCCAACGTTGACCGCTTGGTCGCCGTCGGGCTGATACAGGTCAGGAGGATTGTAGGGGAGCACGACGGCAACGAATACATGGTTATGTTGCCCGAGGAATTAACTATGACTAGTCAGACTAGTACGTCTAGTCAGACTAGTCTGACTAGCCATGCCCAGAATCTAGACAGACTAGACGGACTAGATTCTAGTCAGACTAGTCATACTTCATCTGTTGAAAACAAAGAGACTTACGGTACGCCTAAGACTTCTTTTAAGACTAATGCTGAAAAACTTGATGATGAGACTTTCGCCGAATTCACCCTGACGGTGAGAAAAACGGCCAAAGAGATAACCGGTAAGGAACCCTCTAAAGTAGAGGCCGCGCGCTGGGCGGAAGTCGCCGAAGTCCTCATGACGGAGCTGAAAATCGCCGCGGGCCGGACGACTATCTCAAGCGTGCCTGCGTTCCTGGCCGAGCACCTGCGCCGCCGCCTCTGGAAGAAAGAGAAGCGGCAGCTCGAGGCCGAGGCCGCCGAGCAGAAGGTATCTGCCCCTGTGAGACAGATTGACCCCTCGAAATGCCCCGACTGCTTCGGGGCCGGCATGTACTACCCGGAGGGATTCGACAAGGGGGTTGCGCGGTGTCAACACTTGAAGCTCACTGCGGAAACTGGCGAGTGAGGTTTCACGGGGTTACACGAGCGTCTAAAAACAGAGAATCAGGGGGCGGCCGAACGAAACCGGACTCATCCAGACATTTCCAACTGCAAGTCGCTAACCTTCCGGACCCTATCCGTGATAACAAAGCGAAGTGCAATAATTTCATCAACTTACGTCGTCAGGCAAATTGATGTGTGGGATACAGGGCGGGCTCTGCTAAACTGCCTATGTGCGTCAGTTTTTGCCCATACTGCTCGGTTCACTTACCTGCCTTTTGGCGGTCGGAATAGCCCTACGTGTCTTGCGTCGCGGCCGTCGTAGGCGTTACACGTCAGACCGGCGCGAGTGGTGGGCCGGTTAAATCCTAAACATTTTCTCCCGCTCACGTCCCATGCTCCTCGCAGTCTTCTACAGAATGAGGGTGGCCTGATTGCCCGCCGGCACGATTTTCGAAGAGATTCCTTGTCCACAAACTCTTCCGGTTCACAATCCCTCAGCGCCCGCGAGATTATCCGCAATCCTTTGAAGAAAAGGCGGCCGCGTCCGGCGGCTTCAGCCTCAGGCGGTTCGTCCGCTTTATTCACCGCGTCCACCTAAATCTCGGTCGGGTTCGGCCCCCGCAACTCGCTCAGAGCCTCTTTGTCTCTTTGACGCCATTGCGTCCCGGACTCCAGCACGTACGCCTCAAACAATTTCCTTCGGAGCAAGCGCACCTTGCCGTCCGTCCCGCCCAACCTCCTCGCTAACAGTCTTGCCGTCCGGGATGACTCAAAGAAGATTACGTCGCCAGTCCCCAATGCCTCGCGCGGGTCACGCGGGAGTTCTAAAACCGGCGGGTACTGACCACGAGGCGCCTCACAGCGATTCGTGTTTCACGCGTAAGGAAATCAGCAGGGCGGCGTTGATTCGCAGGAGGGCCGCGCTGCTGTCATATGCGGAAACGTCGAGTTTAGTCTTCGTCAGCCGCCGCACGTACCGCTCGCGCTCAGGTTTGAGCAATAAGGCTAAATTCTTGTAAGGACGCGGGATGAACTCCGGCAGGGAAGCGGGCGGCAAGTCAAGCCTGTCTTCGGCCGTAGCTGGAAGCCACCGGGTCAAATCGCCTGGTTCGAGGTCTGATAGCTTTCAACGGGTATCTCTCACCAATGGTAAAAGAATGAAATAGCTCTCAGCCGTGAAACATCACAGCTGCCCTTTATAACCATATAATGAACAGTATTATTTCAACCCTTCGCAATGACTCCGCTATCACAACAATTGTGGAACCATTCGGCGTATCGGGTAACTGTTCAGGTATTAGCAGGTATGTCGGTTCGACCATAAAGGAGCCTGATCTGGGGGAATGTTTTCAAGACGGGGAGAATCTTCTGCCACTGCTCGTCGGTTAGCTTAACTGTTGTCACGTAGAACAGTTTACCTGCGCTACGTCAACAGAACCTAGCAGGACATCGGCGCAAATCTGATCTTGAATCATTCGCGCGTGCCGCCAACGTGGGACTTGCGGCGTCGGCTTTATAGCCCAAGCGCCGCCGCCGCCGGTTCCTTCTGGCCGATTCAACTCTTGATTCGCATGGACTATTCCGAGGCGCCGTGCCGAACGCTACGGCGCTTCCGTCCTGGTAGCTTTAGGAAGGCTCACCGGAGTTCGATCATCATCGAGGGCACTGTAGCCGCCTGGGGTGTGTCGGGGAACTTTACGTCCGTAAGCGCGTGTAAAGGGTAACACCGGCGGCCTCACGTCAACTGTCGAACAGGCCGTTAGCGAGCGGGCGGCGCCTTCCTGGCGTCGGTTCTTTTATGCCCGCCCGCGGCCGGCGGCAGACAACGACACCCGGAGGAGTAATGAATATGCAAAGGCGGACGGCGTTCGGACTCTGGCACATTGTCATCGTCGTCGGCTCCTTGGCGGCGGCCCCTTTGTGTCCGGCGCAGAAGGCGAAGCGGGGCGTGACGCCGCCCGCGGGCGTCGAGGCCGTGCGGGCCTCCGCCGCGGACGGGCTGGAGTTGGCGCGTTGGATCAAGGTCGTGGAGTCGCCGCCCGCACGCGCCTACCTCTACCTGCAAGTTGCAGCCTGGCTGGCCGAGGACGTGGAGGAAGACCCGGCGGCGCGGCAGGCGGCCCTCGACGTTGCCGCGGCCGGCGTCTCGGAGATACACGAGCACGAAGGCCAAATACCGCCCCCGGCCGCCTTCAACCTCTATGACAGGCTGTTGAAGCTCGTCGGCAGGCACAGCCCGGAGGAGGCCGCGCGACTGCGCGAGAAGTATCCGCTCAAGCTAAACACGAACCTGACGGATGAGGCCGCGGCTGGCCGCTCCCTCCACGCCGTCCTGGCCGGGTTCGGCGACTCGCCCGCCGCGCCGGACGTGGCGCGGGCCGCGCAACTGATACTCTCCGGGAGGGTGCCGGTCATGGCCCTTCTAGGCGAACTCATCAGGTTGGATCAGGCGCGCTCACCCGCCCTTCGGCAGATGCTAGATGCGACGCTATCGCTGGAGGAGCGGCGGACGGGCGCGCTGCCGCCGCTCAACCTGATGTTCCTCTTGCCCCTTTATTTGAAAGAGACGACGCCGCCCGACCTCCAGGCTCGATTCCTGGCCGTCGCCGTCAAGGCGACTCAGCTCAACCCGGTCGAGTTAAAGAGTGACCCGGCACAGTTCTCGGGGGCCGTCGGCTTACTGCAACGCAGCCTGCCTTTGATGCAACGCCTTACGCCGTCACTTTATGCGGCGGCGGCGGCGCAGCTAGCCGCGCTGACCGCCGGTCAGGCGCGGGACAATCCCGTCTACGAGAATATCAAGAACAGTTCTGACCCTTTAGCGCAAACGATGTTGGAGGCCGAACGGGCGGGCGACCGGCGTCTCAAAGAGGAATTGTTGGAGTCTGCCGCGCGACTGGCCAAGCAACAGGGTAAGCTGCGGCTGGCCGCAGACCTGATCACCTCCAGTGAGGAGGACCGCAGTGGCCTGCCCGAAGGTTATTCCGGTCAGGATGAGTTTTTAGACGGGCTGCTGGAGGCCGCCCTCCAACAGAAAGACCCGGACACGGCCAGGTACGTGTTGGCTAAGGTGCGGCTCCCCGTCAACCGCGCAGGGGCGCTCAGGAAGGTCGGGCGGTATTTCATAAAGGCGAAAGACACACTGCCCGCGTTCGAAGCCTTAGGCGAAGCCGCTAAAGCCTTGGCGGAAGCGCCCGAAGGCCGCGAGAAGGTGATCGCCTACTTAGACCTGACTTCCGATTACGCGGACGTTGACTACACGCGCGCGGCGGAGGCGGCGCGGGCGGCCGTGAAAGCCGCGAACAAGATACCCCGACCGCGGGAGGACGACGAAGGACGCTTCACCTGGTCCCTGTTCCCCGTCATGGAGAGTACGACCAAGACGTTCCGGGCGCTGGCGCGCAAAGACCAAGCGGCGGCGCTCAGCATGGCGGGCGAATTCGACCGTAACGAGTTCAGAATCGCCGCGAACCTGGGCGTCTACGACGCCGGCGGCCGGCCTCTGGCTCTTACTGATCATGGTGGCAGGGGCCAACATCCTGCTGATCAGACAGAACCTGCAGATGCGCCGGACGATAGAGAGGCTCGAACCGCAACGCCTCAAGGCCGGAGAGCTGGTGCCGCCCTTTACGGCGCCGGGGATGAACGGCGAGCCCGTCGAGGTGAAATACGGGCGCCGGGCCGAAGCGCGTCCTAGCGGCGGAACAACTTCGCCCGGGCTTTTATCCGGGCTTTAATCCAGCCTCATGTCACAGCCGCGGACGCGCGTGTCGGCGGCCTCGATTCGGAGGAGGAGTTTGGCGGGCGGCCCTATCTGTTGCTGCTGCTCGGCGCACGTCTCTTTATTAAGGGTGAGGGAAGGGCGTCGCCGCGAGATGAGGAAGGGACTGATTCACAGATGAAGGGTTGTGATGTTATGAGCCAGGACCGCAACCCGCCCGTGAAATAGGGGGGAACTGCTTCATAACTGTGCAGGGCTGAGGCGGCTGAACTACTACCATCTAGGCGGGCGACGTTGCAAAATCCGCTTGCCGGATATAAGCTATGCCCCTCACTGCCCCGAGACATTTTATGGCCTGATTCTTAGGGTTAAATGTCGGCCCGCAGCGGCGTTATAGCGTTAAGTCGAAGCTGTCCGTCGGCTCTTGCTGCACGAGGTCGTAGCGTGGCGACGTGTGGCGGGTGATGTGTGTTCGCGGCGCGCAGAGGGTATCGGCTCGGCCAACCTCATCCACGGCTCGTTCGGGCACGAGCGCAGGCAGGTAAGACGTTCACGTCTCCCCACTTTAATTACCCTGGTGAAATCTTTTCTGTCCTCGTTCTCCCACGCGCTAAGGCGGGAGACTGAGGCGTCACCTGGGGAAAGTAACCTGGTAGGCGGAGGCCGCCCCGGCGTCCGGCCGGGCGCGTCGCCGGGGTCGGCCATGCGGGTTCGGCCCGGGCCTCGCCGGTCGCACGGCAAGCGGGGCGGCGGACCCGCGGGAGGGTTGTTATGTCGCAGACGGGTGTGAAAGAAGAAGTCTCTCTGGCGCGCTGGGCGCGCGCCCTTCGGCGCTCGGCGCTACAGGAGATGCTGACGCGGGCCTCTCGCCCGGGCGTCATATCTTTCGCCCTCGGCCTCCCGGCGGCGGAGCTGTTCCCGACGGCGGAGTTCGCCGAGGCGACGGGGCGTGTCCTGACGGACCCGCGGTCGCTCCAGTACAGCCCGCACTTCCAGCCCTTGAAGACGCACGTCGTGGAGTTGATGCGGCGCAGGGGCGTCGCGTGCGACGAGGGGCAGGTCTTTCTCACGGCGGGCGCGCAGCAAGGCATGAACCTGCTGTCGCGCCTGCTGCTCGAATCCGGCCGGCAGGTCATCACCGAGGAGCTGATTTATACGGGTTTCCAGCAGGTGCTCGCGCCCTTCCAGCCTGAAGTGCTGACCGTGCCCACCGACCCGGAAACCGGCATGGACGTGGACGCCGTGGATGCGCTGCTCAGCGGCGGGGCCCGCCCGGCCTTCATCTACGCCATCACCGACGGCCACAACCCGATGGCCGTCAGCATGTCGGTCGCCAAACGCGAGCGGCTCGTCGAACTGGCGCGGCGCCACCGCGTCCCGATTCTGGAAGACGACGCCTACGGCTTCCTGTGCTACGAGGGGAGCCCGAAGCCGCCTCTGCGCGCGCTGGACGAACGCTGGGTCTTCTACCTCGGCTCTTTCTCGAAGGTGCTCGCGCCGGCGCTGCGCGTCGGGTGGATAGTGGCGCCGGAAGAGTTGATGTCGCCGCTCTCCGTGATTAAAGAGGCGACCGACATTGACACCACGACCTTTACACAGCGCGTGATTAACGCGTACCTCGACGCCGGAGACCTGCCCTCGCACATCGAGTCGCTGCGGCGACACTACGGCCTCAGACGCGACACAATGCTCGACGCCCTGCGTTCCCATTTCCCCGCAGAGGCGCGTTGGAGGACGCCGGAGAGCGGCCTGTTCGTCTGGGTCGAGCTGCCCGAGCAGGTGAACGCCGACGAACTGTTCAGGACGGCGCTCGAATCCGAGGGGGTGGCCTTCATCCCCGGCCACGCCTTCGGCGTAGACCCGGGCCGCCCCGCGCCCCGTAGCATGAGACTCAACTTCAGTCATAGCACGCCCGAGCAGATAGCCGAGGGCGTCCCGCGGCTCGCGCGCGCCCTGAAGCGTTTGAACCAGGGCTTGAACAGCCACGGTGATTAGCGGGCGGCTTCCGCGGCGACGGCGGCGCGCCGTATGCGCGCGCGGGAGAGAACTGCTGTAAAAAAAGAAGCGGGGGCCGGCCCAGCCGGCCCCCGCTTCTTTCGAGCCTCGGCGGCTCAGGGGACTTGGTTGTCTTTCGCCTGCCTCTTGCCACGGCTCTCGCCCGGGCGGCGCCCGCCGCCGGCGCGGGCCGGCCGTAAAATCTATTGGGGACGTTGGGGGACGTTCGAGAGGTGTGAGGCGACGACCTGCCAACGTCCGCGGCGTCTGACGTAAGTGTCCGTGTAGCGCGACGCCTCCCTGACGCTTTTGCCCGCCTGCGTGCTCTCCGTGACGACGCGGCCGATAAGAATCACCGTGTCCCCGTAGGAACGCGACTCCACGTTCTCCGTGTGGAACTTATAAACGGGTTGACCCTCGCGCACGGGGGCTTTGAGGCCGGCGATGATGTGGGACTTCTTCTGCATGCCTCCGTTCGGGAAGGTGATGGTGAAATCGTCGGCGACGATGCGGTCCATGGCCGCCGCGTCGCGCTGCTCGTAAGCGTCGAGCCACTCGCGCTCAAGTTTTCTGACCTCCTGCTCCTCCCGGCTGAGGGGCGCGCGCCCCGGCTCGTTCTGCCGCGCGGCGGTGAAAGCGGCCGCCGCGGCGAGAAAAAGGATAACGCTGCATGCTCTTTTCATCACCCATCCTCCTGTTGACGATGCGGCCGGACGCCGGCGTTAAAGTTTCGGGCGCGTGACGCGTCAGCGCTAGTTGGAGCCCGCCTGCGCCCTCTTCTCTTCGAGCAGACGTTCGGCCTCGGCGTTAGACAGTTGATTGACCTCGGAGAGCAGGCGCTCTACGTCCGGGCCTTTGCGCGCCGCCCGTCGTATCTGCGGGGCGGCCGACTCCGCGCCCGCGCTCTGCGCCGCGGACGCGCGCTCGATGTTTTCGGCGAGCCCTTCGACGGTCGGGTTCATGAACAGCTTGCGCAGGCTCAGCTCGACCTTGAAGACTTCGCGCACGCGCGAGATGACCTGCGCGGCCAGCAGCGAGTGGCCGCCGACCTCGAAGAAGTTGGTGGTGACGCCGATGCTGTCGAGGCCGAGCACGCGCGCGCAGATGGCCGCCACCGCCACCTCGGTCGGGGTGCGCGGCTCGACGTGCCCGCCCGCGGGGTCCGTCTCCTGTCCGGGCGGCGGCAGCGCGCGGCGGTCTATCTTGCCGTTGGGCGTGAGCGGCAACTCGTCGAGGACGACGAAGTGGCCAGGTATCATGTGCGCCGGCAGCCTCTCGCGCAGGAAGACCCGCAGCTCGTCCGACGTCGGGACGTGGCCGCCGCGCGCCGACTCCGCGGCCGCCGCGTCCAGCCCGTCGTCGCCCGACAGCGCGGCCCCCTCCCCGGCGGCGTGCGCGTAGAGCATGTAGACGCGGACCACGTCCTGCCCCTGCTCTTCGACGAGCGTGCTTTTATCCACGGCGAAGGTGAAGCCGCGCTCGCGCAGCAGGGAGGTTATCTGCGCCAGCAACTCTTCGGTGTGGACCTCTATGACCATCTGCCGAATCTTCTTCCAGTCCTCGTCGGAGATGCCGGAGAGCACGTCGAACTCGCTCTTCTCCACGTCGAGCTTGAGCAGGTCAATGCGCTCGACGCCCTGCTCGCGGATGATGTCGGAGAGCGGCCGGAGTTCGCAGGCGTACGACTCGCTGCGCAGGTAGTGCTCGACGAATTCGTCGAGGTCGTACTGGGCGCCGCCCGCCTCGGGGCCGCCGAAGCTCTGGAGCCAGCTCTGGACGTTGGCCTTCGTGGCGGCCTTGTCCTCCTCGATGCCGGAGACGCGCCCGGACATGGCTGACGCGTTCGGGTAGAAGGTGAAGGTCGTAGTCTCGGACTCCCTGGCCAGGCCGCACTCGAAGAGTTCGACGTCGAGGCCGTAGAGCGCGACGTTGGCGCGGAGCGCCTGGAAGTTCGGCGGCAGCGGCTCGAAGGCGTAGACCCGCGCGCCGCGCGCCTGCTGCTTGACGAAGAGCGTGAAGAGGCCGATGTTGGCGCCCACGTCGAAGACGCAGTCGCCGTCGGCGATTCGTATGCCGTGCTTCAGGTAAATCTTGTCTTCGAATATCTCGCGGTAGACGCCGCTCGTCTGGAGGCTGCTGTGGCCGACGACGGTCATCCCGTTCGGGAGTTTAGTGTGCTGCCGTTCGGCGAGCAGTTCGTCCCTCTCGCGGCCGTCCAATTTAGGCGGGAGCGGCGGCTGTCGCGGCGTCTTCGGGACGACGTAAGCGACCAGCCGCTTGTCGCCCGGCGCGTCCTCGCGCGCCAGCACGACGCACTCGCGCACCTCCGGCTGCTCGGCGAGCGCGGCCTCTATCTCGCCCAACTCGATGCGGAAGCCCCTGACCTTCACCTGGTGGTCTACGCGCCCCAAAAACTCTATCTCCCCCGACGACAGGTACCGCGCAAGGTCGCCAGTCCGATACAGGCGCGCGCCCGGCTCGCCCGAGAACGGGTCGGGGACGAACCTCTCGGCCGTCAGCGCGGGGCGGTTGAGGTAGCCGCGGGCGAGGCCGTCGCCGCCGATGTAGAGCTCGCCGGCCACGCCGACCGGGGCGGGCGAGCCGACCCCGTCCACGATGTAGACCCGCGTGTTGCTCACCGGGCGGCCGATGCTCGGCGCACCCTCCCCGGCGCGCCCGACCAGCTTGCAGGTCGAGTAGGTCGTGTCCTCGGAAGGGCCGTAGAGGTTGTAGACGCGGGCGACGGAGCCCGACTCGTAGAGCCGGCGGGCGAGCGAGCGCGGCAGGGGCTCGCCCGCGAGGTTGACGGTCGAGACGCCGGGGGGGAGCGCGCCGAGCCGGACGAGTTCGGCCATGGCGGAGGGGACGGTGTTGACCAGCGTGACCTCGGAGGCGGCGGCGAGTGTGGGCAGGTGGAGGGCGTTGTCGGCGAGGATGACGCGGCCGCCCCAGCACAGTGGAGCGAAGACCTCGAAGACGGAGAGGTCGAAGCTGACGGAGGTGGAGGCCAGGACGCCCGAGAGCTGGCGGTCGTCGAAGGCGTCGCGCGCCCAGCGGAGGAAGACGGCGGCGCCCGAGTGCGTGAGGGCGAC
>DASVUF010000068.1:0-4483 GCA_036387195.1 Pyrinomonadaceae bacterium
GCTTCGGGCCTCCCCGCGGCGCTTTCGCGCACGCCGGGGCGCGTGATTTCACGCCCCCACGGCGCGTGCTATGATGGCCGTTCGTCTCCAAGGGGGCGCGCCCCGCCGGCGCGGGTGGGGCGCGCGGCGCAGTCGTTGACGGACGTGGGAAAGATGCGAAATTTCTGGAAGGGGCTCCTCGCGGGCGGCGCGGCGGGCGCGGGCGTGGCGGCGCTGGCAGCCGTCAACGCGGCCGTCGCGCGCGACGTGCCCGAGCCCGAGACGGGCGCGCTCGGCGGCGAGCCCGGCGCCTACCGCTGGAAGCACGGCGAAGTCTTCTACCGCCACGCCGGGCGCGAAGACGCGCCGGCCGTCCTCTTCGTCCACGGCGTCGCCGCGGGCGCGCGCGCCTTCATGTGGCGGCGCAACTTCCTGCCGCTGGCGCGCGACTTCCGCGTCTACGCGCTCGACCTCCTGGGCTTCGGCTACTCGGACAAGCCCGCGAACGCGCCCTACTCGGCCGACCTCTACGTCGAGCTGATTTCGGACTTCCTCGACGAGGTCGTCGGCCGCCGGGCGTGCGTCGTCGCGCACACGCTCTCGGCCGCCTTCGCCGTGCGCGCGGCCGACGAGCGCCCCGGGAGCGTCGGTTCGCTCGTGCTCGTCTCGCCGGCGGCGGCCGAGCGCCCGGGCGCGCGCCCCGGCATGACGGGCGCGGCCTTCTACGGCCTGCTCCACTCGCCCGTGCTCGGCGCCTCCTTCTACAACGCGATGACGAGCGAGCGCGGCATCCGCGACTTCGCGCGCAACCAGCTCTTCTACGAGAAGCGCTTCGCCACGCCGCGCCTCGTCGCGCACTACTACGCCGTCAGCCACCTCCCCGGCGCGCAGTACGCCGCCACGGCCTTCTTCTCCGGCTACCTCAACGCCGACGTCCGCGAGCCCTTCGCGCGCCTGCGCCAGCCCGTCACGCTCGCCTGGGGCAAGCAGGACTCGGCCAACCCCGTCGAGCAGGCCGGCCACCTCCTCGGCCTCAACCCGCGCGCCCGCCTCGAAGTCTTCGACCGCTGCCGACAGATGCCGCAGGAGGAGCACGCCGAACGCTTCAACCTGCTCCTGCGCGACGCCTTCCGCCACTGAGCCGGGGACGCCGGTGCGGGACGCGGGTTGAGTGTAGGGGCGGGAGGGCGCGCGCCCGCGGGCGCGCGCTCAGGAGTAGATGTTCATGGGGCGCGTGAGCAGCGCGACCGGGTCTTCGACGTTGAGCGCCTCGCGCACGTAGTAGGCTTCGCCGGCGGCGACGCCGATGAGCGAGCCGGCGTAGCGCCAGCGGCTCTCAAGCTGAGCCAGAAAGCCCTCCTCGCTGATGCGCGTCACGGGCTCCTTCGAGCCCGGGTTGTAGAACTGCGAGCGGTGCGCGAGGATGGCGCGCAGCTTCTCCTCGACGAAGTCCGAGATGTCCACGACGAAGGAGGGCGGGACGAGGCGCGAGTAGACGGCGTGCGCGAGCGCCGGCACCTTGACGGCGCCGAGCCCCGCCCCCTCGTCGTAGCGGCGCATCGAGGCGAGCCGCGCCGCCTCGCGCGCCAGCCGGGCGGTGGCGGCGTGGTCGGGGTGCGGGTCGTCCCAGTGCGCGGTGAAGATGACCTTCGGCCTGTGGGTCCTGATGACCCGCACCAGGGCGGCGCGCGCCTCGTCGGTGACGAAGACGTGGCCGTCGGGCTGCCCGAGGTTGAGGCGCACGTCGAGGCGCATGATGCGCGCGGCCTCGCGCGCCTCCTCGGCCCGCCCCTCGGGCGTGCCGCGCGTGCCCATCTCGCCGCGCGTCACGTCGAGGACGCCCGTGCGGTAGCCGAGCGACTTGAGCTTGAGGAGCGTGCCCGCGGCCGTCAGCTCCGCGTCGTCCGGGTGCGAGAAGACGGCCAGCGCGTCCAGCTCGACGGCGCCCGCCGCCGCCCCGCCCCCTTCCCACGCGCCCCCGCCCATCACTCGCCCCCCTTGAAGTTGAAGCGGCAGCGGACGCCCTGCTCGCGCCCCGTGTCGTAGATGACCGAGACGTTGGTGACGTTGAACTCCCAGTGGAAGTTGCGGCGCGCGAGGTAGCGCACGACCTCGGCCAGCTTGTCCTGGTCTATGTCGCCCTGCGCGAGCGTGACGTGCGGCGCCCACTCGTCCGGGTGGTAGTAGTGCGCGACGGGGCCGGCCACGACCTGCCGCACGCCGCCCCAAATCTCCTCGTGCAGCGCCGCGAGCGCCGGGCTGCGCACGATGCTGATGTAGAGGATGGGGTTGGCGACGGTGAAGATGCCGAGGCCCACCGTGCGGACGCGGAAGGGCCGCGTGCGCGCGGCCAGCCCGCGCAGGAACTCTTCGCAGGCCGATTCGTCGTAAGCCTCCGCCACCTGGAAGGAGAAGTGCGGGTAGGGGGTGACGTACAGGCCGCGCACGTCGAACTTCTGCCCCAGCTCCTCCCAGATGGACTCGACCCGCGCGTAGTGCTGGTCGTCCAGCAGCGAAACCACACCCTGCATCAAAGCGTCCTTCTCGAACGACTCGGCTTTACGAGAACTGTGCGGACAGATGTAGCGCGAAGCGCCGCCCACGGTCAAGCACGGGCGGGGCGGCCCGCCGGCTTTTGCCTTCCACGGGGCGGTTTGGTAGCCTCTCTGGCGCTCCCCCCGAACAGGAAAGTCAGGACGAGGCGGAGGAAGGATGAGGCTCACTGTTCTCGGCTCGGGGACGTCTGTGCCGCACCCGCGGCGCTCTTCGTCCGCCCACTGGCTCGAAGCCGCGGGCGGGACTTTGCTGCTCGACTGTAGCGCGTCGGCGCTGCACCGCATGGCGCAGGAGGGGCTCGACTGGGCGGGGCTCGACGCCGTCTGGGTCAGCCACTTCCACCTCGACCACGTCGGCGGCCTCGCGCCCTTCCTCTTCGGCACGAAGCACGCGCCGCAGACCCGCGGGCGTCGCAAGCCGCTCACGGTCTACGGCCCGCGCGGGACGTCGCGGCTCCTGCGCAGTTTCGACGAGGCCGGCGCCTACAAGCTCTTCGAGCAGCCCTTCCCGCTCGACGTCAGGGAGCTGGCGCCGGGCGAAGAGTTCGAGGCGCTGCCCGGGCTGCGGGGCGAGACTTTCCCGACGCCGCACACGAGCGAGAGCCTCGCGCTCAGGCTGACGGACGGCGGCGGCGCGTCGCTCGTCTACACCTCCGACACGGGCTTCACGGAGGCGCTCGCCGGGTTCGCGCGCGCCGCGAGCCTCTTCCTGATGGAGTGCTCCTTCTTCAACTCGAAGCCCGTCGAGACGCACCTGGAACTGGAGGAGGCCATGCGGCTGGCGCGGCTCTCGGGCGCGCGCCGCTGCGTGCTCGCGCACCTCTACCCGGAGTGGGACGGCGTCAACCTCGAGGCCGAGGCCGCGAAGCTCTGGGACGGCGAAACCATCGAGGCGCGCGACGGCCTCCGGCTCGACGTTTAGAAAGTGAGGGAGATGCTGCTCAGAAGGCCGAAAGCGAACGGACGACGTGGGAGACTGCGGGCGGCGGCGGCGCCGTGGCGGGCCGCCTGCCTGCTTGTGTGCGCGGCGTGCCTGCTCGCGCCGGGGCCGCGCGCGAGCGCCGGCGACGAAGGCGCGGCCGGCGCCCCGGCGCTGCTCGAAGTCGGCGGCGAGTCGAAGGCGGGGGCGGCGCCCGGCGAGCCGGCCGAGCTGAAGGTCGTCTCCTACAACATACGCTACCGCGTCGGCGACGACCTGGAGCGCCTCGCCGAACTGCTCAGGGACGACCCCGAGATAGGCGGCGCGCACGTCATCGGCTTGCAGGAGGTTGACCGCAACAAGAAGCGCACCGGCAACGTCAACACCGCGCGCCGGCTCGCCGAGGCGCTCGGCATGCGCTACGCCTGGGCCGCGCCGCCCGACGCCGACGAGGACGGCGAGGAGGAGACCGGCGTCGCCATCCTCAGCCCCTTCCCCATGTCGGACGTCAGCCGCGTCCTGCTCACGCACGAGGGGCCGGACGGCCGGCGGCGCGTGGCCGTCGGCGCGACGCTGCAAGTCGGCGCGCGCGCCGTGCGCGTCTACTCCGTCCACGCCGAGACGCGGATGCCGCTCGCCAAGAAGGTGGAGCACTGGCGCGCCGTGCTCGACGACCTCGGCCGCTTCCCCGCCGCCGCGGGCGTGGTCATCCTCGGCGACTTCAACACCATCAAGGGGAAGGACGTGAAGGCCGCGCGCCGCCTCTTCGCGGGCGAGGGCTTCACCGCCCCGCACCCGGACGAGCACAAGACGTGGAGGACGTTCGTCTTCAAGCTCAAGCTCGACTGGCTCTGGCTGCGCGGCCTCGAAGCGCGCGCCGCCGGCATAGACAAGGCGGTCGGCCTCTCAGACCACTGGCCGCTCTGGGCCACGGTCAAACTGGCGGACAGGCCGGCGCCGAACGCCGCCGCCGCCAAGTAGACCGAAAGATTAACCGCCGCAGACGCGGAGACGCGGCTTGAAGTTAATG
>DASVUF010000069.1:0-16280 GCA_036387195.1 Pyrinomonadaceae bacterium
AAAGCGACGCGGGGCCACGCCTTTTTCAACGCTCAACGCGGCCACGGCCGCGGGGCGCGTCCTGATAGCTCAGCCCGCGCGCTGCGCGCTGGCGACGTCGAGGTAGAAGTGCTTGACCTCGCCGAGCATGAAGGTGTCTTCGAGGAACTCGACGGCGCCCGTCTCCACGTCGTAGACGGCCCCGATGAGCCCGACCTCGCCGCGCTCTATCATCTCGCGCAGCACCATGCTCCGCTCGACGACCGTTTCGACGCTCCGCCGGACGTGGATGCGCGCCACCTTCTCGACGAACTCGGGGTTGTCCGAGCCGCGGCGCTCCGTCACGCTCCGCTCCATGTAGACCGACGGCTGTATCAGGTTGAGCAGCGTCGTCAGGTTGCCCAACTGCACGCCGTCGCACGCGCCCTTGATGGCGCCGCACCTCGTGTGCCCGAGCACGACCAGGAGCTTCGAGCCGGCCACCTTGCAGGCGAACTCCATGCTCCCGAGCACGGCCTCGCTGACGACGTTGCCGGCGAGCCGGATGCTGAAGATGTCGCCGAGCCCCTGGTCGAAGATGAGTTCGGCGCTTGTGCGGCTGTCGATGCAGCTCAGGATGGCGGCGATGGGGAACTGGCCGTCGCGCGTCTCGTTCACCTGTTCGAGCAGGTCGCGGTGCGCCTTCAGGTTGTTCATGAAGCGGTAGTTGCCCTCGCGCAGGAATTGCAGGGCCGTCCGGGGGGTGGTCGTGGCTTGCGTCTCTTTGGTGTGCGTTCTCATCACTCTATGCTCCTTCGTGGGCCGCCTTCTCCCTGGTCAGGTCCTGTATGAGCCTCCCGTGGCGCAGGCGCACGCCCGCGGGCGCCGGGGCGTCGGGCGCCACCGTGTTTTCTATCTGGACGTGCGCGCCGTCGAGCGTGTTCTCGACCCGGTAACGCTCCCTGAAGCCGACCAGCTCCAGACGGATGCCGCGCTCGGGCGCCTTCACCTCGCCGAAGTCCCTGACGAGGTCCAGAACGTCGTGGTCAATGTAGACGGTCTCGGAGGCGTCAATGATGACGTAGCCGCCGGGCGGCAGGTGTTCGAGCGTCAGCTTGATGGCGGCCTTGTTGAGGAACGTGACCTCCTGCGCGAGGTGGATGTGGATGATGTCGCCCTCCTGGTACTTCTCGCGGCGGAAGAAGTAGGCGCTCTTCTGGTTCTCGCGCAGGATGAAGGCGACGCTCACGGCCAGCCCCAGCGCGACGCCCACCAGCAGGTCGGTCAGCACGACGCCGGCCACCGTCACGGCGAACGGCGCGAACTGCCGCCACCCACGGCCCCACCAGCGCCGGGCCAGCGCCGGGTTCGCCAGCTTGTAGCCCGTCAGGATGAGGACGGCCGCGAGCACCGCCAGCGGGATTTTGTTGAGCAGGAAAGGTATCGCCGCCGCGCACACGAGCAGCAGAACGCCGTGCGAGACGGCCGACAGCTTGGTGCGCGCGCCGGCGTTGAGGTTCGCCGACGAGCGGACGATGACCGAGGTGACGGGCAGGCCGCCGACGAGCCCGTTCAGGATGTTGCCGATGCCCTGCGCCTTTAGCTCGTGGTTGGGCGGCGTGTAGCGCTTGTGCGGGTCGAGCGTGTCCACCGCCTCGATGCAGAGCAGCGTCTCGACCGAGGCGACGACGGCGATGGTCAGCCCGTAAGTCCAGACCTTCTGGTCGGCGAAGCCCTTCAGGTCGGGCAGCGTGAACTGCGCGAAGAACTCGCCGACGCTCCCGCTCACGGGCAGGGTGACGAGGTGCTCCTGGCCGACGGCCAGCCCGGAGCCGGCCGCCAGAAGCATCTCGTTCAGCGCCACGCCGCAGACCACGGCGACCAGAGGCCCGGGCAGGACTTTAATCTTCTTCAGCGCCGGGACGCGCTCCCAGACCTTCATGATGAGGATCGAGAGGAGCGCGATGACGACGGCGCCGGGCGTGAAGAAGTCGAGCGCCTGCGCCAGCGAGGCGAAGGTGTCGCCGCCCGAGGTGTCGAGGAAGGAGAAGTTGCCCGCCGCGTCACGCTCGAACCCGACGGCGTGCGGCGCCTGCTTGAGGATGATGATGAGGCCGATGCCCGCGAGCATCCCCTCGATGACGTTCGAAGGGAGGTAGTTGGCGATGGTCCCGGCCTTCAGAAAGCCGAGCGCGAGCTGGACGACGCCGGCGATGAGGACGGCGCACAGGAAGAGGTTGAAGGCGCCGAGGTCTGTGACGGCCGCCAGCACGATGGCCGTCAGGCCGGCGGCCGGGCCGCTGACGCTCAGGTGCGACTTGCTGAGGGAGCCGACGACCACGCCGCCGACGACCCCCGCTATCAGTCCTGAGAAGAGCGGCGCCCCCGAAGCCAGGGCTATCCCCAGGCAGAGCGGGAGGGCGACGAAGAAGACCACTAGCCCGGCGGCCAGGTCGCCGCCCACGTTGGAAAAAATACCTGCCTCTGCTCTTGTATTCAATCTTATCTCCCCACCGGCCCCGCAAAGGGGGCCCGTAAACCGAAATGTTCGGAGGCCGAGGCCGTCTGTGGCCGTCTGTCGGGGCGCGGGCGCACGTCCACCGCAAAAGCGGTTCGCGGGCGCGCTTCCGCGCCCGACCGCTCGGAAAAAAAGCGGCCGCGGGCGCGCGCTACCCCTGCGGGCAGGGCTCAGCTCGGCGTCGGATTGTTTATGTGGGCAGAAGGGAGGAGGGCGGGCCTCTTCGTAAGAACGAGTGTGCGCTCCAACGCTCGGCGACGCGGGGGCGTCGCTCGCTCACGGGCGTGAGCGACGCCCGCGCGACGCGGCGCGCCGGCGTCAGCGGGCGTCGCTGCGGCGCTTTACGCCAGGAGGCTGCGACTACTTTGGACTGTTTTGAGTGGTTTTCATGAGTCTCCTCTTCCGCGGGCTGCGGAGAAGACTGTGCGCCGAGGGCGGTGAACTGGACGGAGAGGGCGCAAAAGCCGAACACCAGCAGCCACGCCATCGCGGCGGACACAGCCCGCCGGTGCCGCGTTGACCGCCCGTTCTCTACGGTTTGCACTACGCCGTCTCGCAAATCTTTCTCCCAGCCCCGGCCGATAATCCGCCGCCTTTAACCACTCAACTTAAGCCGCCCGTATCGGAGGGGAAAGTTTTATCAGAAACCGAAAGGTTGTCAAGCAGCGCTCAAAATCTTTCCAACAACAGCCTCATGCGTCCGATAAGGAACTACGGACTGCTTGGGCCTCACACAAAACCTCAAAATCCGTCCCACACTCGACATCATGATCATATCTCTCTCACCTCCGAGGCACGTGACGGCCCCCATGACTTGTGAAAGCCACTGATAATCGCGATGTCTTCCTCAGAAAGAGTAATAAGCGGCAGGGGCGCCTCTCAACGAAAACGCCCCTGCCGCTTGACCGTTCACGGAATCACGATAGAGTCCCTTAGTAAAGGGGGGGCAGGTATCCCCCCGGCACCGGGAACTCCGGGTAAATGAAGGGCTCCGTCCAAGCGCCTCCCGCGCTTTTCTGGATGTACCAGCGCCCGGACGTGTCCGGGCGTTGCACGGCCACATCCGCCTTGCCGTCACCGTCGTAATCGCCCGGAACGGGCCGGTCACCTGTCTGGCCCCACTGCATGCTGTAGTGTGAGCCGTCGGAGCTCTTCACGATCCACCACGTGCCGGTGCTGGGGCGGAAGATGGCGAGATCCGTCTTGTTGTCGCCGTCATAGTCGGCCTGCACCGGCCAGTCGTCGGTCAAGCCCCACTGGACGCTGTAGTGCGAGCCGTCGGAGCTCTTCAAAATCCACCAGACGCCGTAAGTGGAGCCCGGGCGGAAGATGGCGACATCGGTCTTGCCGTCGCCGTCGTAGTCGCCCGGCACGACGCGGTCGCCGGTCTGCCCCCACGGCACGCTGCTCGAAGTGTTGGTACTGCTTTTGAGGATGTGCCAGTAGCCTGTGCTCGGGCGGAAGACGGCCACGTCGGCCTTGTTGTCGCCGTCGTAATCGCGCGCGACGGGGATGTCCCCGCTCTGGCCGTACTGTACGCTGAGGAACAACGACGGGGTCGTGATGTCGGTCTCGATGTACCAGTAGCTGGGGCTGCCGGGGCGGAAGACGGCGCGGTCGGTCTTGCCGTCGCCGTCGTAGTCGCCGGGGGTGGCGATGTCACCGCTCTGCCCGAACTGGAAGGAGACATAGCCCTTATTCGAGCTGTTTTCGGACGTCCAGTACCCGGTGCTGCGGTTGAAGGTCGAGCGGTCGGTCTTGCAGTCGCCGTCGAAGTCGGCGCGGTTCTCACGCGGGTTGCAGGTGGTGAGATAGGAGGCGGTCCCTTGGCCGTGAGCGGCCAAAGGTAAGGCCGTTAAGAGGATGGCCGTCAGGAGCCACAGGTAGAGTCGGCCCGTGGCCGACCGCATGGTGGTGTTCTCTTGCATCAAGATTTCTCCCGTTATGTAAGGTGTCGTTCGGAGAGGACGGTGGGCGACTTATCCGACACTACGTGAAGGAAGGCCGCATGAGGGTGCCCGGTGACGTCGGCGAATGGGCAAAGGGTTATGAGGTTACAGCCGGCACGAGTGAGCCGTGCGTTATTCGGTCGCGAGAGTTGTGAGACGGGCGGATGATACGTGTCATCGCATCATCGGTCAAGAATAATCTGAATCTTTGGGCTCGCTCTTTACGTAACGTTCATTATCGGACTCTAGTATTGTGGGGCGAGGCTCTGAGTCAGGCGCTCCGCCGTCGTGGCTCATGGCGGTTTACCTTTCTCCGCCCCAGATCATCTTGAGCGGGAAGGTCGCGGCCGCCCGCTCCCTCGGGTAGAGGAGCGCGTTGTTAACATACCTGACGCCGTCAATGACGCGGTCGGTATTTATGTGGCTGTGTCCGAAAACGTGGGTGGTAGATTTCAGCCTTCGAATCTGCCCGTCGAGCGGCGCGCAGCCGGACACTTTTGGAAGGCTCTTGAACCTCAAGCGCTCCGTGGGCGGCAGCAGGTCCCGTCTAGGCAGGAAGTGTGAGAAGGAGATGACCGGCCCGTCCAGGCGTCGGATGTTCGCCTCGTTCATGTCGAGGAAGTGGCGGCACACGTCGCCGACGCCGGCGGGCCATTTACAGAAGTAAAAATCGGCCCACCCTTCCAGCTCTTCAAGGTTCCGCTCGTCGTCGTCGAAGCGGGGGTCGTACCAGGAGAAGAGCGGGACCACCCACAGGCCGTCCATCCTGACGGGGCCCGTCTCCACGTTGACGCGGCGACAGGTCTCCAGGACTCTGCGAAGCTTCTCCAGCGAGTCGTAAGCCCTGTCTCGCACCCAAAGCTCGTGGTTGCCGGGCACGAAGCAGACCTGACGGAACTTCGAGCGCAGCAGCGCGAGGGTGTATTCGATGACCTCCAACTGGTCGGCGACGTCCCCCGCGACGATGAGGGCGTCCCCCTTGAAAGCGTCGTCGGGGAGACGCTCGACTAACAGCCGGTTCTCCTTGAAATCCGTGTGCAGGTCTGAGATGGCGAAGACGCGCATGGGAAACTTTGACTCCGAGCCGGGGGCTTCTGATTGACTACTCTACGAAGGCGTCACCGTGTTCGTAAAGCCCAGCCCGGGGCGTTTCCGGAAACAGTCTCATAAAACCCCCGGGCGCCGGCGCGCGTCTCAGTCATTGAGAAATTTACAGGCGGCCTCTAAGATTGGTCGTAACTTTTACGGGCAGCTAATCCCTTCGACGGTAGTCGGAAAGAACATTGTCATGCCATACAATCAGTTATCGGCCGAGGAAGAGCGCGTCATCGTCCACAGGGGCACGGAAAGGCCGTTCACGGGCGAGTACGAGACGCTGTTTTCGCCCGGCGTCTTCATCTGCCGGCGCTGCAACAACCCTCTCTATTCGGCGGAGGCCAAGTTCAAGTCGGGCTGCGGCTGGCCGAGCTTTGACGAAGAATACGCGGGGGGCGTGGAGCGGCGCGTGGACGCGGACGGGCGGCGCACCGAAATCATCTGCGCCCACTGCCGCGGCCACCTGGGTCACGTCTTCGAGGGGGAAGGCTTTACGGAGAAGGACACGCGCCACTGCGTCAACTCCGTCTCCATTCGGTTCATCCCCGAAGGCCGGGAACTGCCGCCCGTGCTCGACGCCGGTTGAGGGCCGCGCGCCGGGTTTCAAAGCCATTATGACGCCGCCTCCCTCCGCCGGGATGTGCGCCGAGGCTATTTTGAAGAGGCGCGACCGGCCGCAATCGCTGGCGACGACGACGGCCGCCGGCGTGTCCGTCACTGACGGCTTTGCATGTAGGCGGTCACGGCCTCGACGGCGCCCTCGTGCATCGTCTCGGGGCGGACGTACATCCAGTGCTTCTCGAATTCCTCGTCGGACATTTCGGGCCGCGCGGCGCGCTCCCTGTCCTTCAACCACTGCTCGGCCCACCGGCGGAGTTCCGGGTCGCGGTTGAGGGCCGTCCTCGCCGCGTGCATGTTAAGGGGCGCGCTCATGAAGTGTGTTTCCCTCCCCTCGGGTCAACGGAATCGAATTCGGTCAGGGACATTATAGCGCCCGCGCCGGCGCGCGGCCTTGCCAAAGAAGAAACTTCCGGGTTTTAGCCCCACGGCCGCCACGCGTCTACTAAGCGACCGGCCGCTTCATCCACACCCTTCGTGAGTCCAGGGCCGCGCCACCGTCGGAGCGAGAAGGTGGGCTTTGAAACGCGCGTGCAGAGCGGCGCGGGGGCCGCTCCAGGCAAGACGCGGCGGCGGCGGCTAACGCAGCCCCGCGTCTCTGTGCCAGGGCTTTTTAAACCGCAGCAGGTTGGCCGCCGTACGGGTCGGGTTGAGCGTCATCCTGGCGAAGATTCTCACGTACCTGCTCTGCGACCGCCGCTCCAGCCTCTCGATAACGTACCTGTCGAGCGCGTCTTCGGCCACGAGCAGCGCCGTCCCGGCCGTCGGCGTCATCACCACGTCCACGTAGGTCTGCTTGCCGTGGAGCCCCACGTTCCCGATTGACGCCTGGCTGACGAGGCCGATCTCGAATTGCGTGCTCCAGGCGGCCGACCAGGCTAGCGCCTTCATCCGGCTGCGCCAGTAGCCGGGGTCGCCGACCCTCAGGCGCGAGCCCGCCGGGTCGTTTTGGACCTGTACGAAGCCGAGCAGCGAGCCCTGCATCGGGTGCGCGACGTAGTTGGTGAAGAAGCGGCCGCCGTCCGCCCAGCCGTGCAGCGAGCGCACCGAGCGGAAATAGTCTTTGAAGAACGGGCCGCTCAGGTCGCGGCGGGTTTTCGGCTGGGTCAGGGCGTAGCCGTGCTGAATCGAGAGGAAGAGCAGAGACTGTTTGACGGCCGCGCCCCAGTGGAAGCGGGCGCGCGCGCGCGTCGCCTCGCCTCGCCCCTCGGGCGAGTCGCCGCCGGAGGGGTCGGCCGCCGTGAGCGCGGGGAGAATTTTGCCGGACGCCGCGTTCGCGCCCTCGGCGGGCGGCTTCTGGCCGGGTTCAGGCGCGGCGTCGCTCAAAGACGTGCGGCCGGAAACAGGTGGCGGCCGCAGGCGTCCGGTCAGGGGCGCGAGCTCGCCGTCGCCGGCCGGCCGCGCGTCCGGGTCACACCCCGCCCGCCTTTGAAACATCGCGTCGGAGTTCGCGTCGCCCAATTTATCATTCGCCACCTGGGCGTCGGCAGTCACGACGGCCGCCGCCAGCATGAAGGTCGCCGCCGTTAAAATCGCCGCGAAGATTTTTTTCACCCGCCTTGTTCCCTTCCGTCTGTCAGCAAGTTCGCCTCATTCTACACGTATGGGTCGGGCGGCGTAGGCCGAAAGTCGCGCGGCCCGCCGAGAGAAGGTCAGGCGCCGCCTTCGGACGGCGCCTTCGCGGGCGAGACGGGCGAGTATTTGGGCGTTCGTCTTACAGGCTGTTGACACCCCCCCCCCGCCGCTAATATCCTTCCTCGCGCACTCCTGCCCGCCTCACGTTAACTGATAAGTGAATCGAGTGGGTAAGGTGGAGGGCGCGGCGGGAGCCGCAGGCGAGGCGGCTTCAAAGCCGTTAAAGAAGAAAGGCGAGAAGAAGTGAGCGAAGTTAAAAGGACTATGCACGACGCTGAGGGCGACGCCCCGGGGCGGGCGGAGCGGCCCGCGGGGACCGAGGCGCCGCCCCGGCGGATAGTCGTTGACAAGCGGACGCACCGCGTCCGCCTGGAGAATGAGACGGAGAGCGAGGTGACGGTCGTCATCGAGGAGAAAGGCCGGAAGGGATGAGCAGCAGCCAGGACCAGACGCTCAGATGTGCGGATTGCGGCGAAGAGTTCACCTGGAGCGCGGGCGAGCAGGAGTTCTTCCGCGAGAAGGGGTTCACCAACCCGCCGAAGCGGTGCAAGCAGTGCCGGCAGGCCAAGAAGGATCAGCGCGGCGGCGGAGAGAGGAAAGGCGGCAGGGATTGAGCGTCGAACAGTACACGTACGAGGCGGCGTGGTCGCAGGAGGAGCGCGCCTACGTCGCGCGCGTCAAAGAGTTCCCCGGCCTGGAGGCGCGCGCCGGCAGCCGCGGCGGGGCCTTGCGCGCGCTCAAGGGCGTAGTCTACGCCGTTATCAAGGATTTGGCCGACTCGGCCGCCGCGAAGACCGAACAGGCCGACGCGGAGAAGGACGGGCGGAAGTGACCGCGGCCGGGCGGTCGAAGCTCGTCGCCGGCCTGTTCGGCGTCGCCGCCTAAAGGCGGCCGACGGAGGGGATTCCGCCCGCCTCGAAATAATTCCCGCGACACAACCGTTGCGCGCGGTGTGAGCCGCCTGCGGCGTGCTAAAGCTGACGGCGTGCCGAAGCTGTTGGCGACTCGCCCGCGGTGGTCGGACAACGGGCGGCGGACGAACGCCTGCGTCGCCGACCTGCGACATCCTCGTCGGCCGCGCCGGCGAACCGGCCCCCGGCGTCCGGACGAAACGGGCGCGCGCCCATGGTTACAGCCACGTCTGAGGAGCGGGCCCGGGCGACCGCCGCGCGGCGCCACCAGACACGGCGGGAGGGTTCGCGGTCACGAAATTGATTCGCGGCTGCGCGGGGAAGCGGCCGGAGAGTTTGAATGGCCGCCGCCGCTGTGACGATTGTGACGTGTTGAGGTGGACGGCTCGACCTCAAGAGGCGGCAAGCTTTTGTAAAGAGAATTCGTCGAGCCACACGCGGCCCCGTTGCGGGCCGGGCCGTGCGTCCGATTGCCGCCGACGAATCGCGAGCAGGACGGCCGTGGTATCGGGGCCGGTCTTGAATTCTATGACGCGCTCCTGCCATTCGGCCGTCTCCCGCGGCAGCGGTAAAGGGCGAGCCAACACCTGACCGCTGCCGACGTCGGTGAGGGTGAGGGCCGGCGGCTCGGCGGTCTTCATCCCCGACGCCCGCGCGGCGAAGCTCAGGCGGTAGCGCGAGTCCTTCTCCACGAGAACCAGTTGCGAGATGAGGGGCGACTGCCCCGCCCCGCCGCCGCCGAAATCCAGCCGCAGGCTGCGCGCCCCCGCGCGCGGCCCCTGAGTATCAGGGGAGGCCGTGAAACTTCCGGGGACGGCCGCGACGCGCCACCCGAACCCGGACTCCTGCGGGTCAATCTCGCCCTCGAAACCGCCGTCGCTGATTAGCCCGACCCCTCCGCGCATTGCGTCCGCGCCGCCCGCGCGCCCGCTCGACCACACGTCAAAAGCCTCGCCGAACTTCTTCGCCGAGATGAGGTCGGCCGTAATCACACGCCGCCGCTCGTCGGCGCCGCGCCCCGCCTCACCTAGTAAGGCCGCCGCCGCGTTCAACGCGCCCCGTTCGACGAAGAAGTGCGCGAGCGCGGCGCGCGCAGCTCCCTGCGGCGCGAGGTCGCGCGCCATCGCGTCCGCGTCGCCGCCGGACGCCTCCCACATCAGTTCGAGCGTCTGCGGCGGGAATGCAGGGTCGCTCGCGACGGCGCGAGAAAACTCGGCGAACGCGAGCGCGCGCTCGCCGGCGCGGAGCAACGCGCCGCCGAGTATCCAGCGCGGCTCGGCATAGAAGGGCGCGAGCCGCACGCCCTCCCGGATGGCCGCCAGCGCGCCCGGCGTGTCGCCGCCCTTCTCACGCACTAAACCGAGCCTGAGCCACGGGTAGAAGGCGCGCGGGCGGAGCGCGACGGCGCGGCTGAACTCCTCTAACGCCTCTTCGTTCCTGCGGCCGGCGAAGAGCAACTCGGCGCGTACGTAGCGCGGGGTCGGGTCGTCAGGGCTGAGACGGATGGCGCGCTCGGCCGACCCGAGCGAATTCTCACTCAGGCTCGACGCCGAGTACCAGCGGGCAAGACCCGCGCGCGCCGTCGCCCACGTCAAAGCGATGCAGCAGAGCAGACAGAGCGCGACGAACGCTGCGCGCACGTCGCGCCGCGCGCCGGCCCGCGCGAGAAAATCTGTCGGCCGCCGACCGGCGGGCCGGCCCCACGCGAGTTGTGCGCGGGCTTGTTGCGCCGGCTCGTCGGCTCCGACGCGCGCCGCGGCGATGACGACGAGCGCCGTGAAGACGAGCGCGTTGGCGGGGATGTGCAAGCCGAAGTCCACGAAGCTGTGCAGGGCGACGCCGAACAACCCGACCAGCGCGCCGCGGCCCGCCGCCCGTCGGAAGGCGTCGCCGGAGCGCAGCCGCTCGCGCGCACGTCTAACAAACAGGCCGCAGAACAGCGCCGCCGCGGCGAAGGCGACGAGGCCGCCGCTGGCGAGCAACTCCAGGTAGTCGTTGTGCGCCTGCTCCGGCGAGGAGATGCCCGAGGCGTCGTAGTATTGGTGGATGGCGAGCCAGTAGCCGCCGAAGCCGGCGCCTGCGAGCGGGCGCTCTTTAATCATCTGCCACGTCGCCCACCATATCTCGCTCCGGCGCGGGTAGGCGCGGTTCCCCGCCCCCTGCGCGCCGACCTCGCCCCGCAGGTTCTTCATCCGCAGCATCAGCCTGTCGCCGCCGACCCAGACCGCGGCGACGCCCACGACGACCAGCAGACACGCCGTCGCCGCCGAGCGCACGAGCAACGGGTGGGCGCGCCAACGACTCACCACGGCGGCCTTCTCTTCGTCAACAACCGGCCGCAGGGGGGACGCTACGCCCCACATGAGGGCGAGGAAAACGAACTGCCCCGCCGAGGCGAGGACGCCGCCGCGCGAGGTTGAGAGCACCAGCGCCGTCCAGAACAGCGCGGCCGCCGGGAGGCAGACGAGGAGCCGGACGCCGCGGCGCAGAGCGCCCCCGCCCGCCGCCAGCCCGAGCAGCAGGCCGAGACACATCTCCATCAGGAGCGCGAAGTGGTTGACGTTGAACCGCGCGTAGGCGAGTCCCGGCCACAACAGGTAAGGCGAGGCCGGCCCCTCGCCGTTCGAGTCGAGCGCCGGCCGCCCGAGGCCGTACAGCGCGCTGACGACGCCGACGCCGGCCAAAGCGCAGACGAGCGCGCCGAGCCGCCGTCGGCTCGACGTGTAGCGCAGCAGCATGGCGGCGACGAGCAGGTGCGCGAGGAAGCGGAAGGCGGCGAGCCGCGTCTCGTAAGCGTCGGCGCTCAGCGTCCGCCAGACCTCGACGCCCGCCACCTCGTCACGCCCGAAGGGGACTGACTGGAGGAAGACGAAGACGAGCAGCGCCGCGAGCGGCGCGAGCAGCAGGTGCTCGCGCACGAGCCACCGCCCGCCGAGCAGCCCTTCGACCGCCCACAACGCCGCGAGCGCGAACACGACGCACTGGAACAGAGACGTCCACCACTCGTCCACCAACCCGTGCCGGGCGGGCGACAACACAATCAGCGAGAGCAGCGCGTAGAAGATTACGGCCGCCAGCGTGCGTGACGCTCGCGGCCGTGTCTCCTTCGTCGGGTCGTCTCCGGTGACGTTGTGGGGCTGTGCCTGAGCTTGAGCAGCCATTCGAGATGACTTCTCCGGCCGTCGGAGCATCGCCGGGCGACACCGCGCGCGATGTCGCCGCCGAGTCCCGTCCTCGACGGCGCGCCGCAATTCCCGCACGGGGCGGGAAACGCGGCGCGCCGCGTTGGAAATCACTACCGGGAGGGGCTTATGAGGGGGCCGCCAAAACCCCCACCCCCGCAGTTCATGCCGTCGGAGGTGCAGACGCCGCTGGAACAGCATTTCGTCCCGCCGCAACACCTGCCGGACGAACAACAGATGGTCTGGTTGGTCGTCGGGTTCGTGCACACCCTCTCCGACGGACAGCAGGCTTCGTTAACGCAGACCGTGCCGCTCGGACAGCAGGTCTGGTTGCCGGGGCAGAAGCGCGCCACCGGGCAGCACTCCTGCGTGCCCGGCGCGCAGATCGTCCCGCTCGGGCAGCAGATGGTTGAGTTCCCGCACACGCGGTTCGTCGGGCAGCACGCGTCGTTCAGACAGACCGAGTTGGTCGAGTCGCAGCACGTCGCCCCGCAGCAGACCTGTGGCGACGCGCAGGTGTGGCTGTCGAGGCAGCACGTGTGCCCGGCCCGCCACTCGCCCCCGAGCGACTCGCACCTCTCCTGCGTGAACGCGTCGCGGCCGCACACCACCTGCCCCTGGAAGACGCAGGCGCTGCCCCCCAGCCCGCGGCAGCAGGTCGTCGCCGTCTGCGCGGAGCCGAGCCTCCTGAAGACCGAAGCGCCGAGGAACGCGCCCAAGACCGCGCCGCCGACCGCCCGAATCGCCCGCCGTCGCGGGATAGGACTCCCGACTATGCGCGAGATGTCGTCGAATAGTTCCGACACGTTAAGCCCCTTTCTGTGTCCCGAGACCTTCGCGTGCGAGCGCGAGGATTTCGTCCGCCCCCTTGCCTACGTCGCGCGCGATGACGCCCTGCTCGTCGATGAGGAAGGCGACCGGCGTGGCGAAGATGCCGTACTCTTTGGACAGCCGCCAGTGCTCTTGCAGCACGACGGGAAACTCGAAGCCGTGCTCGGCGGCCTTGCGGCGGTTCTCTTCCGCGTCGCCACGCCCGACCATCACGACGGCCAGTCCGTTGTCGCGGTGCTCCCTGTGCAGGCGCGCGAGGTCGGGCGCGAGCGCGTCGCAGGGGCCGCAGTGCGGGTCGCTGAAGACGAGCAGCACGCGCCGCCCGCGGAACTGTTCGAGCGTCGTGGCGCCGCCGCGGATGTCGGGCAGGCTGAAGGCGGGGGCGGGCGTCCCGGCCTTCAGCCCTTCGCGCACGATGCGGCTCTCGCCGACGGGGCGCTCGCCGGGCAGGCGCTTTCGTCCCCCGCCCTTTTTACTCTCGACGGCCTCGCGCGCCAGCGCCGGCGCCTCGAAAGCGCCTGTGGCGAGCGGCCGCGCGACCTTGCCCTCCGCGTCGAGCAGGTAGGCCACAGGCGTGCCCATGTACTCGAACGGCTTGAGCTGACTCGCCCCTTCGAGCAGCAGGACGGGGCACTCGAGGCCGTGAGCTTCGACGAGCTTGCGGTTCCGTTCGGCGTCGCCGCGGCTGACGAGCACGAGCCCCACGCCGTGCTCGCGCATGTCGGGTTGCAGCTTCGCCAGCTCTGCGGCGGCGAGGTCGCAGAAGCCGCACGCGGGGTCCCAGTTGACGACCAGCACGGGCGCCCCACGGAAGTCCGCCAGCGAGACGGTCCGCCCCTCGATGTCCGGGAGCGCGAAAGGCTCGAACGTCTCCCCGACCGCCAGCCCTTCAGGCGCGGCCTGCGCGGCGGCCTGAGCGCCGGCCTGCGCGCCCGCCGCCGCGCCGGCGCGCGACGCGACCTCCAACTGGTCGAGGCGGAGCAGTATCCGCCCCTGCTGCTTTACGATTTGATAAAGGAAGAGCCACAGACTGGCGAGGACGAGGAGCAGCAGCACGACCGCCGTCACCAGAAGGGTTTGCTCCATTAAAGTTCCACCTCCTAAACGGGTTGTGAAGCTGACCCCACCTTCGGAGGGGCGTCGAAGGGGCGGCTGCCGCGTGTGAGGGTCGCGAGTGTGCGGGCGCGCGCGACTGATTCCGCCGCGCCACCCCGGAGTCAGGTTCCAGCGTTTAAGCCTCCCCGTCCGGAAGCCGTCGCGCTTAAGGGGACTTCCCCCGTAAAACTCTCGCCGCCCGTCCGGGCTTCAATCTTAAACGTTCGGGTTGTTGCGGTGTGGCTTAGTTCGCGCGCCGGAAGCGGCCTTCGACCCGCAGCGCCGAAGGCGTCGGCGCGGAGGGATGCGCAACAGACTCGCCGGCCGGGTTGAGGCCGGCGCCGGATTCCCGTCGGTGACCTTCGGAAAAAAATATCAGGCCAGTTGATTACTGTTTTGAGTCGCGTTTGACAAGGGGGAACGTTGTGTTTGTCAGCCCAGACTCTACACCCGCGTGCCACATAATACAAGAATTAAAATTTTCGGCGGTCGCCGAGAAATACGCCCCCGACGGGCTGCGGGCCTGTTCGGCCGAAGCCACGCCGCGCTCGGGCCGCGGCGCGAACCCCGAAAAATATTTCTCGAAAAAAATCGGGCGCCCTGTCGTTTTCGCCCCGGCTCGTTCGACGTGTAAGTAGAGGCCGGGCCCGTTCGGCGGAGGCCGGGGGCCGGGCGTTGAATACGAAAACTTAAGGAGACGAAAACGGATGCGAGTCATGGTGATTATCAAGGCGAACGAGGCGTCGGAGGCGGGCGTGCTGCCGGGCGAGAAGATGCTGGCCGAGATGGGGAGATTCAACGAGGAGTTGGTGAAGGCCGGCGTGATGCTGGCGGGCGAGGGGCTGCACCCGAGTTCGAAGGGCAAGCGGGTCAGGTTCTCGGGCTCGACGAAGAGCGTGCTCGACGGCCCCTTCGCCGAGACGAAGGAGCTGATAGCCGGCTTCTGGCTCTGGCAGGTGCGCTCGATGGAGGAGGCCGTCGAGTGGGTCAAGCGCATCCCGGCCCCCGGCGAAGGCGACCCGGGCTACGGCGAGGCGTCGGAAATTGAAATCCGCCAGGTCTTCGAGGCCGCCGACTTCGGCGCAGAGTTCACGCCCGAGTTGAGGGAGCAGGAGGAGCGCCTGCGCGCGCAGATAGAGTCCCGGCAGAAGCCCTGACGCGCCGGGGGCCGCGCCCGGGACTTGCGCCGGCGTGCGCCGAGGTGGTGTGATGTGTCGCCGTGGCTGCCACCCGCACGCACCGCGCCGTCGAGGCGGTCTGGAGGATGGAGTCGGCGAAACTCATCGCCGGCCTGACGCGGGTCGTGCGCGACGTCGGGCTGGCCGAGGAGCTGGCGCAGGACGCGCTCGTCGCCGCGCTCGAACAGTGGCCGGAGTCGGGCGTCCCCGACAACCCGGGCGCGTGGCTGATGGCCGCGGCCAAGCACCGCGCCCTGGACCTCCTGCGCAGGAGGACGATGCTCGGTCGCAAGCACGAGCAGCTCGCGCGCGAGCTGGAGGCCCTGGAGAGGGCCGCGCCGGACTTCGACGCGGCCCTCGACGACCCCGTCGGCGACGACCTCCTGCGCCTCATCTTCACCGCCTGCCACCCCGTGCTCTCCACGGAGGCGCGCGTCGCGCTCACGCTCCGCCTGCTCGGCGGCCTGACGACCGGCGAAATCGCCCGCGCCTTCCTCGCCCCGGAGCCGACAATCGCCCGGCGCATCGTCCGCGCCAAGCGCGCGCTCTCCGAGGCGCGCGTCACCTTCGAGACGCCGCGCGGGGCGGAGCTGGCCGCGCGCCTCTCGTCGGTGCTCGAAGTCGTCTACCTCATCTTCAACGAGGGGTACTCGGCGACGGCGGGCGAGGACTGGGTGCGCCCCGCGCTCTGCGAAGAGGCGCTGCGTCTCGGCCGCGTCCTCGCCGAACTGGCCCCGCGCGAGCCGGAGGTGCACGGCCTCGTCGCGCTGTTGGAGATTCAGGCGTCGCGGCTGCGCGCGCGCGTCGGCCCGTCGGGCGAGCCCGTGCTGCTGCTCGACCAGAACCGCGCGCGCTGGGACTGGCTGCTCATACGCCGCGGGCTCGACGCGCTGGCGCGCTCGGAAAGGCTCGGCGGCGAGCCCGGCCCCTACGCGCTCCAGGCGGCCATCGCGGCCTGCCACGCGCGCGCCCGCGCCCCCGAAGAGACAGACTGGGCGCGCATCGCCGAACTCTACGCCGCGCTCGCGCGGCTGTCGCCTTCGCCCGTCGTGGAACTCAACCGGGCGGTCGCGGTGGCGATGGCCTACGGCCCGGCGGCGGGGCTGGAACTGGTCGAGGCGCTGGCCGAAGAGCCGTCGCTCAAGTCTTACCACCTCCTGCCGAGCGTGCGGGGCGACCTCCTCGCGAAGCTCGGCCGTTTCGGAGAGGCCCGCGAGGAGTTCGTGCGCGCGGCCGCCCTGACGAGAAACGAACGCGAGCGCGCGCTGCTCCGGGCGCGTGCGGCCGGGTGCGCGCTTTAAGGGCGAGCG
>DASVUF010000070.1:0-10321 GCA_036387195.1 Pyrinomonadaceae bacterium
CTGGTCTGGATGATTCCGGAGTTCAACCTCGCCGACTGGCGCGACCCCGTGACGAACGCCCCGCACCTGCCGGGCCGCCTCAACCGCGAGTGGCTCGACCTGCTGGCCGGGGCCGAGTCGGCGCTGCGGGACGGCGACGACTCGCGCGCCTCCGAGCTGGCCTCTCGCATGGTCGAGATTGACGGCGGCGCCTGCGCGAAGGGGTCTTACATACTGGCCGAGTGCAGCGCGCGCGCGGGCCGCGTGGACGAGGCGAGGCGTCACCTCGGGCGCGCGCTCGACGCGGCCGGCTGGGACGCTTCAAGGTTGAGCACCCCGCGCCCCTACTCCTACATGCAGGAGGCGGTGCGCGAGGAGGCCGGCAAGCGCCCCGTCCAGCTCGTGGACCTGCCCGCGGTCTTCAGGGAATACCTCGGCGGCGGGATACCGGGGCGCCGCCTCGTCATAGACTACTGCCACCTGACGAGCGAAGGCATACGCGTGGCGATGGCCGAGGCCGCCGCCCGCGTCGTGCGCGCGCTGACGGGCGAAGAGGTCGAGCCGCGCGAGTTGGCGGGCGGGTGCGCCGGGCCGACGGACGAGGTCGAGGCCGAGGCTTCCTTCCTCGCCGCGGTGCTCAACGCGCACCTCTACCAGCCTTACGAACTCGTCCGGCACTACTGCGCGCGCGCCCTTGAGTTGTCGCCGCACGTCGCCGACCTGATGGTCAACTACCTCGAACTCCAGACGCTGCCGCGCGTCCCGCTCATGATGAGCGGGCCGGGCGAGAACCTCTACCGGCTCGGGTCGCGGCTCGTACAGAACTACCTCCTGCGCCTCAACGTCAAGCGCGTCGAGAAGGTGCTCTACGACGCGACGCTGGACGCGCTCGCCGGGGCGGGCGTGGACGCGCGCGCTCGCCTCGAACGCTTCCGCCGCGAGGAGCTGGGCGTCGCGGGGCGCGAGGCGGACCTCCTCGAATACTACTCGCTGGCCGCGGTCGAGCAGCCGCAGGAGTTGGCCTACCTCTACCCCTACGCCGAGCGCAGGCAGCGCCACCCGGCCGAATACTACAAAGCCTACTGGCCCGAGTCGCGCTTCGTCTTCTTCGCCGACGAGGGCGACGCGGTGCGGCTCACGCTGACCTGCCGGCTGGCGGCGCCCGCGGATGCCGACGCCCTCGCCTCCGTCACGCTCAACGGCGAGGCCGTGGCGGGAATGGCCGTCGGCCGCGAGTGGGGGACGTGGGAGATAGACCTGGCGGGCGAGGCCGTGCGCGACGGCCTGAACGAACTCTCCGTCCGCTGGCCCACGCCCGAGTTCCCCGGCGAGGCCGCGCTCGAAGGCGTCAGGCTCGACCTCTTCGAAAGAAAGTTCCCGGCCTTCTACCCCGTCTTCGGCGAAATCCATTCCTTCACGGCTTCGGGCGGGCAGAAGGGGCCCGCGCGGCCCCGGGAGTTGGAGCGCGGGACGGCCGTGCTCGAAAGCGCCTGAGCGGTCGCGAGACTCCGCCGCCGCCGCCGGCGACCCCGCCTTCAACAGACAACCCCCCGGACGGCGCGGCCACGGCCGCGCGGTCAGAGATTCACAGGCTAACGAAATGTCGGTCACAAAAGACAGTCTGGAACAGCGCAGGGCCGCGCTCGCTTCGCGCCGCGCGGCGCTGTCCGCCCTGAAACAGCAGGAACTCGACGCGCTGCTCAAGAAGGGGGCGGCCGAGGGTTCGCCGGCGAGGGTCATCACCGCGCGCCCGTCGGGCGAGGCGGCGCCGCTCTCGTTCGCGCAGGAGCGCCTGTGGTTCCTGGACCAGTTGGAGCCGGGCGGCGTCGCCTACAACGTCTGCCTCCCCTTCCGCATCGGCGGCCGGCTCAACGCCGCCGCGCTCGGCCAGGCGCTGGCCGAAGTGGTCAGGCGTCACGAGTCTTTGCGGACGACCTTCTCGGCGGCCGGGGGGCGCCCCGTGCAGGTCGTCGCCGACCCGGGCCCGCTCGGACTGACGTACGCGGACATCTCCGCGCTGCCCGCGCGTGAGCGCGAGGCGCTCGTCCTACGCGAAGTCGAGAGGGCGAGCCGCCGCCCCTTCGACCTCGCGGCCGCCCCGCCGCTGGGCGCGGCGCTCTACCGCCTCGGCGAAGAGGAGCACGTCCTCGTGCTGCGCCTCCACCACATAGTCTTCGACGAGTGGTCGAAGCGGGTTCTGATGCGTGACGCGGTGCGGCTCTACGACGCCTTCCGGGGCGGCGAGCCGTCGCCGCTGGCGGAGCTGCCCGTGCAGTACGCGGACTTCGCCGTCTGGCAGAGAGAGTGGCTGCAAGGCGAGAGGCTGGAGAAGGAGTTGGCCTACTGGCGCGGGCAGTTGAAGGACAGCCCGCCCGTGCTGAACCTGCCCGCCGACCGCCCGCGCACGCCGGGCGCGGGCGCGCGCGCCGGGGCCGTCCCCTTCGTCGTGCCCGAGGCGCTGACGGCCGTGCTTGAGGAGTTGACCGAGGAGGCGGGCGCGACACTCTTCATGACGCTGCTCGCGTCGTTCAACGTCCTGCTCTCGCGCTACACGGGGCAGGACGACCTAGTGGTCGGGACGCCGGTCGCCGGCCGGCGCTGGGTCGAGACCGAGGAGATGATAGGGTTCTTCGTCAACACGCTCGCGCTGCGCACGAAGCTCTCCGGCGACCCGAGCTTCTCGGAAGCGCTCGCGCGCGTGCGCGCCGTCGCGCTCGAAGCGCAGACGCACCAGGACGTGCCGTTCGAGAAGCTGGTCGAGGAGCTACAGCCCGAGCGCAGCCTGAGCCACGCCCCGCTCTTCCAGGTGACGTTCGGCTTCCAGAACGCGCGCGCGGAGGGGGCGGACGCGCCGGGTCTGACGGTCAGCCCGCTGGAGGTCGGCAGCGCGGCGGCCAAGTTCGACCTCACGCTCATGACGGCCGTGGACGGCGGGCGCGTGGTGGGCTCGCTCGAATACAACGCGGACATCTTCGAGCCGGCCACGGCCGAGCGGATGGTCAGACACTACCTGACCATCCTCGAAGAGGCCGCCGCCGACCCCGCGCGGCGACTCTCCGAGATAGACCTGCTCTCGGACTCGGAGCGCAGGCAGTTATTGACCGAGTGGAACGACACGGCGGCTGATTTTCCCGCCGACTCCTGCCTCCACCAACTCTTCGAGGCGCAGGCCGCGCGCACCCCACACGCCCCCGCCCTCTCCTTCGGCGACGAGCATCTCAACTACGCCGAGCTCGACGCGCGCGCCAACCGCCTCGCGCACCACCTCCTCGCGCTCGGCGCAAGCCCCGACTCCCCCGTCGCCCTCCTCCTCGAACGCTCCACAGACATGGTCGTCGCCATCCTCGCCTCCCTCAAGGCCGGAGCAGCCTACCTCCCCGTGGACCCGGACGCCCCGCCCGACCGCGTCGCCTTCATCCTCTCCGACGCCCGCGCCTCCCTGCTCGTCACCCACAAGGGCTTCGCCGACCACCTGCCTCAACACCCGGCCGAGGTCGTCCGCCTCGACGAGGACGCCGACCAGATTGCCGCCTGCTCCGACAAGTCGCCGCGCGTCTCGGTCGCGCCGGAGAACCTGGCCTACGTCATCTACACCTCGGGCTCGACGGGGCGGCCCAAGGGCGTCTGCGTCCCGCACCGCCCGCTCGTCAACCACATGGCCTGGATGCGGAGCCGCTTCCCGCTCTCGCCTTCCGACGCCGTCCTGCAGAAGACGCCCTACACCTTCGACGCCTCGGCCTGGGAGTTCCACGCCCCGCTGCTCGAAGGCGCCCGCCTCGTCGTCGCCGCCCCCGGCGGGCACTACGACCCCGACTACCTCGTCGGGGTCATCCGCGCGGAGGGCGTGACGGTGCTCCAGGCGGTGCCGACGCTGCTGGAGCGGCTCACGGAGTCCGAAGGCTTCGGCGGGTGCGTGTCGCTGCGGCGCGTCTACTGCGGGGGCGAGGCGCTGAGCCCGCGGCTGGTGGAGAGGTTCAAGGCGCGGCTGCCCGGGGCGGAGCTGTGCAACCTGTACGGGCCGACCGAGGCGACGATAGACGCCACCTTCAGGGTGTGCGAGCCGGGGCCGGCGGCGACGCCCATCGGCCGCCCCGTGAGCAACGCCCGCGCCTACGTCCTGGACGCGCGGATGAACCCGGTTCCGGTGGGCGTGGCGGGCGAACTCCACCTCGGGGGCGAGTGCCTGGCGCGGGGCTACCTGAACAGGCCCGGCCTGACGGCCGAGCGGTTCCTGCCCGACCCGTTCTCGGGCGAGGCGGGGGCGCGCCTCTACCGCACGGGGGACGTGGCGCGGTGGGACGCGGCGGGAGAGTTGGAATACCTCGGACGTGTGGACGGGCAGGTGAAGGTGCGGGGCTACCGCATCGAGCTGGGCGAGGTGGAGGCGGCGCTGCTCTCGCACGAGGGGGTGCGGGACGCGGCGGTGGCGGCGAGGGAGGGGGCGCGCGGCGAAAAGATGCTCGTCGCCTACGTCGTGCCGGCCAACGGGTCGGCGCCGGACGCGGGCGAGTTGCGCGAGCACGTGCGGCGCGTGCTGCCGGAGTACATGACGCCTTCGGCCTTCGTCCAACTCGACTCGCTGCCGCTGACGCACAGCGGCAAGGTGGACCGCAACGCGCTGCCCGCGCCGGGGGCGGAAGCCGCGCAGGGGCGCGCCTACATCGCGCCGCGCACGCCCACGGAGGAGTTGCTGGCGGGCGCGTGGGCCGACGTGCTCGGTCTTGAGAAGGTCGGCGTCGAGGACAACTTCTTCGAGTTGGGCGGCCACTCGCTGCTGGCGACGCAGGTCGTCTCGCGCGTGCGCGAAGTCTTCGCCGTCGAGCTGCCGCTGCGCACGCTCTTCGAGCGGCCGACCGTCGCGTCGCTGGCGCAGAGCGTCGAGGAGTCGCGGCGCGGCGCGGCCGCGCGTCAGGCGCCGCCGCTCGTCCCGGCTGACAGGGGCGCCGCGCTCCCACTCTCGTTCGCGCAGCAGCGCCTTTGGTTCCTCGACAAGCTCGAACCGGGCGGCGCCGTCTACAACATCTCAGACGCCGTGCGGCTGCGCGGCGCGCTCCACCTGCCGGCGCTCGAAGCCAGCCTCAACGAACTGGTCGCGCGCCACGAGAGTCTGCGCACGCGCTTCGACGAAGTCTCGGGCAGCCCCGTGCAGGTCATAGACCCGCCGCGCCCCTTCGCGCTCGACGCCGAAGACCTCTCGGGCGTGGACGACGACGCGCGCGAGGCGGAGTTGCGCCGGCGGCTGCGCGGGCAGGAGGAGGAGCCCTTCGACCTCGGCGCCGGGCCGCTCCTGCGCGTGCGGCTCTACCGCCTCGGCGAAGAGGAGCACGTGCTGGCGGCGACGATGCACCACATCGTCTCCGACGGCTGGTCAATGGGCGTGCTCGTGCGCGAACTCGGCCGCCTCTACGCGGCGCACGCGGCGGGGCGGCCCGCGGCGCTGCCCGGGTTGAAGATTCAGTACGCGGACTTCGCCGTCTGGCAGCGCGAGTGGCTGCGGGGCGAGGTGCTCGAAGAACAGCTCGCCTACTGGCGCGGCCAGTTGGCCGGGGCGCCGCCGGCGCTCGCGCTGCCCGCGGACAAGCCCCGCCCGCCGCGGCCTTCGCACCGCGGCGCGTACGCGCCCGTCCGCTTCGACGCCGCGACGACGAGGCTGCTCGGGGAGCTGAGCCGCAGGCACAACACGACGCTCTTCGTCACGCTCCTCGCGGGCTTCCAGGCGCTGCTCTCGCGCTGGAGCGGGCAGGAGGACGTGGTCGTCGGCACGGTCACGGCCGGGCGCACGAGGGCCGAGACGGAAGGGCTCATCGGCTTCTTCGTCAACGCGCTCGCGCTGCGCACGGACCTCTCGGGCGACCCGACCTTCGCGGAACTGCTCGCGCGCGCGACCGACGTCTGCCTCGACGCCTACGCGCACCAGGACGTGCCCTTCGAGAAGCTGGTCGAAGAACTGGCGCCCGCGCGCGACCTGTCGCGCGCCCCGCTCTTCCAGGTGGCGTTCGTCCTCCAGAACACGGCCGAGCAGGCGCTGGAGATGCCCGGCCTGACGCCGGCCGCCGTCGAGCGCGCGTCCGAAGAGACGGCCTCCGCGAAGTTCGACCTCCTGCTCTCGCTCGCCGAGCGCGGCGGGGAGCTGCACGGGTCGCTCGAATACAGCACAGACATCTTCGAGGCCGAGACAGCGTCGCGCATGGCGCGGCAGTTGGAGCGCGTGCTGAAGGCCGCGGCCGAGGACGAAGGCCGCCGCGTGAGCGGGCTCCCGCTGCTGAGCGACGACGAGCGCGAGCGCATCGTCCTCGACTGGAACCGTCCCGCGCCGCGGTACGAGTGCGCGGGCAGCCTGGCCGAAGCCTTCGAGCGCGCCGCGCGGCGCGCGCCCGCGGCCGTCGCGCTCACCTTCGGCGACGAGCAACTGACCTACGCCGAACTCGACGTGCGCGCCAACCGCCTCGCGCGCCACCTCGTCGCGCTCGGCGCGCGCCCCGAGTCGCGCGTGGCGCTGCTGCTCGAACGCTCCGCAGAGATGGTCGTCGCCATCCTCGCGGCGCTCAAGGCCGGCGCGGCCTACGTCCCGCTCGAACCGGCGGCGCCGCCCGACCGCGTCGCCTTCATGCTCGAAGACGCGGGCTGCTCGCTGCTGCTGACCACGTCCGAGTCGGCCGCGCGCCTACAGCGCCGCGAGGGTGTGACCGTCGTCGCGCTCGACGCCGACGCCGAACAGATAGCCGCGCGCGGCGACGAGGCGCCCGCGCCGGCCGCCGGGCCTGACAACGCGGCCTACGTCATCTACACCTCGGGCTCGACGGGCCGGCCCAAGGGCGTCGTCGTCACGCACGCCAACGTCCTCCGCCTGATGTCGGCCACCGAAGGCTGGTTCTCCTTCTCGCCCTCGGACGTGTGGACGATGTTCCACTCCTACGCGTTCGACTTCTCGGTGTGGGAGTTGTGGGGCGCGCTGCTCTACGGCGGCCGGCTCGTGGTCGTGCCCTACTGGGTCAGCCGCTCGCCCGAAGCCTTCTACTCGCTGCTCGCGCGCGAGCGCGTGACGGTGCTGAACCAGACGCCCTCGGCCTTCCGCCAGCTCATGCAGGCCGAGGGGCGGCTCGCGGCCGGGACGGACGGCGCCGGGGCCGGCCCCGGGCTGGCGCTGCGCGCCGTGGTCTTCGGCGGCGAGGCGCTGGAGCCTTCCGGCCTGCGCCCCTGGTACGAGCGCCACGGCGATGACGGCCCGCTGCTCGTCAACATGTACGGCATCACCGAGACGACCGTCCACGTCACCTACCGCCCGCTCGCGCGCGCGGACGCCGAAGCGGCGCGCGGCAGCGTCATCGGCCGCCGCATACCCGACCTGCGGCTCTACGTGCTGGACAAGGGGATGCGCCCCGTGCCCGCGGGCGTGGCGGGCGAGCTGTACGTCGGCGGCGACGGGCTGGCGCGCGGCTACCTGAACAGGCCCGGCCTGACGGCCGAGCGGTTCGTGCCCGACCCGTTCTCTGGCGAGGCGGGCGCGCGTCTCTACCGCACGGGCGACTCGGCGCGCTGGGACGCGGCGGGCGAGATGGAATACCTCGGCCGGGTGGACCAGCAGGTGAAGGTCAGGGGCTACCGCATCGAGGCGGGCGAGGTCGAGGCGGCGCTGCTCTCGCACGAAGGCGTGCGCGAGGCGGCCGTGATGGCCCGCGAAGACGCGGGCGGCGACAAGCAGTTGGTGGCCTACGTCGTCGCCGCCGGAGGGCTCGCGCCGGCGGCGGGCGAGCTGCGCGCGCACCTCGGCGCGCGTCTGCCCGACTACATGGTGCCCGCCTCCTTCGTGGCGCTCGACGCGCTCCCGCTGACGCCGAACGGCAAGCTCGACCGCAAGGCGCTGCCCGCCCCCGGGCGCGGCGGCGTGACGCGCGGCGAGTACGTCGCGCCGCGGACGGCGGCCGAGCGCGCGCTCGCCGAGGTGTGGGGCGAGGTGCTGGGCGCGCCGCGCGTCGGCGTCGAGGACAACTTCTTCGACCTCGGCGGCGACTCCATCCGCAGCGTGCGGGTCGTGGCGCTGGCCCGCGAGCGCGGGCTGCACTTCAGCCTCCAACAACTCTTCCGACACCAGACCATCGCCGAGCTGTCGAGAGAACTCGCGGACGGCGGCGACGGCGCGCCCGCAGCGCAGGCCGGCCCCTTCGCACTCGTCTCGCAGGAAGACCGCGGGCGCCTGCCCGCAGACGTGGAGGACGCCTACCCGCTCTCGATGCTGCAAGCGGGGATGCTCTTCCACAGCGAGTTCAACCGCGACTCGGCGCTCTACCACAACTACTCCAGCTTCCACGTCCGCGCGCCCTTCGACCGGGCGGCGCTCGAACTGGCGCTCGGCCGCCTCCTCGCGCGCCACGCCGTGCTGCGCACCTCCTTCAACCTGACCGGCTACAGCACGCCGCTCCAGCTCGTGCACAGGAGCGTCGAGCCGCCTTTGGAAGTCGAAGACCTCGGCGCGCTGGACGAGGCCGGGCAGGAGGCGGCCGTCGAGAGGTGGCAGGCCGAGGAGCGCGCCCGTCGCATTGACTGGTCGCGCGCCCCGCTGGTTCGCTTCCACGTCCACCTGCGCGGCGCCGGCGCCTTCCAGTTCAGCATGGCCGAGCACCACGCCATCCTCGACGGGTGGAGCGTCGCCTCCATGCTCGCCGAAATCTTCAGCACCTACGCCTCGCTGGCGGGCGGCGCCGACGCGCCCGAGGCGGCCCCGCCGAGGTCTTCGTTCCGCGACTACGTGGCGCTCGAACGGGCGGCGCTCGCGTCGGCCGACTCCGAGAACTTCTGGCGCGAGAAGCTGGAAGGCAGCAGCCTTCTGACGCTGCCGCGGCTGGGCGGCGTGAAGGGCGCGGGCGAAGGGGGCGCGGAGTCGCGCCACGTGCGCGTCCCGGTGTCCGCCGAGTTGTCGGACGGGTTGAAGCGCGCGGCGCAGGCCGCGGGCGTCCCCGTCAAGAGCGTCCTGCTGGCCGCGCACCTGCGCGTGCTGAGCCTCCTGGGCGGGCGCGAGGACGTGCTGACCGGGCTCGTCTCGCACGGGCGCCCCGAGACGCTCGACGCCGAGCAGGTGCTCGGGCTGCACCTGAACACGCTGCCCTTCAGGCTCCGCCTGGGCGGCGGGACGTGGGGCGAGCTGGCGCGCGCGGCGTTCGAGGCCGAGCGCGAGGCGCTGCCCCACCGCTACTACCCGATGGCGCAGGTGAAGCTCAACGAGGGCGGCCGGCCGCTCTTCGAGACGACCTTCAACTTCACGCACTTCCACGTCTACGACTCCGTGCGGGGTCAGGAGAGCGTCGAGGTCTTAGGCGTCAGCGACTTCGCTGAGACGGAGTTCGCCATGCTGGCCGACTTCAGTCTTAACGGCGCCGACTCGGACGTCGGGCTCTCGCTGACGGCGAAGGGCGACGTTCTCAGCCGCGAGCAGTTGGAGCAGATAGGCGGCTACTACGCCGCCGCGCTGTCCGCGCTGTCACGCGACCCCTCCGGGCGCTACGAGGCGGAGCCCCTTCTGTCCGAGCCAGAGCGGCGAAGGCTGCTCGTCGAGTGGAACGACACGGCGGCTGAGTTCCCCGCCGATTCCTGCCTCCACCAACTCTTCGAGGCGCAGGCCGCGCGCACCCCCGACGCCCACGCCCTCTCCTTCGGCGACGAGCAACTGACCTACGCCGAACTCGACGCCCGCGCCAACCGCCTCGCCCACCACCTCCTCGCGCTCGGCGCACGCCCCGACTCCCCCGTCGCCCTCCTCCTCGAACGCTCCACAGACATGGTCGTCGCCATCCTCGCCTCCCTCAAGGCCGGAGCAGCCTACCTCCCCATAGACCCGGACGCCCCGCCCGACCGCGTCGCCTTCATCCTCTCCGACGCCCGCGCCTCCCTGCTCGTCACCCACAAGGGCTTCGCCGACCACCTGCCTCGGCACGCCGCCGAGGTCGTCCGCCTCGACGAGGACGCCTTCCAGATTGCCGCCTGCTCCGACAAGTCGCCTCAGGTCCGCGTCGCGCCGGAGAACCTCGCCTACGTCATCTACACCTCGGGCTCGACGGGCAGGCCCAAGGGCGTCTGCGTCCCGCACCGCCCGCTCGTCAACCACATGGCCTGGATGCGGAGCCGCTTCCCGCTCTCGCCTTCGGACGCCGTCCTCCAGAAGACGCCCTACACCTTCGACGCCTCGGCCTGGGAGTTCCACGCCCCGCTGCTCGAAGGCGCACGCCTCATAGTCGCCGCCCCCGGCGGGCACTACGACCCCGACTACCTCGTCAGAACAATCACGTCCGAAGGCGTGACGGTGCTCCAGGCGGTGCCGACGCTGCTGGAGCGGCTGGCGGAGTCCGAG
>DASVUF010000071.1:0-28588 GCA_036387195.1 Pyrinomonadaceae bacterium
CGCGGCCGCCGACAGGCAGAGCAGACACGCCAGCAGCAGGCGTACGTGTGGTGACACAGGCTCGTCCCTTTCAGTTGTCCGTCTGGGTTCGGCGGATGATAACACGATACCGGGCCGCCGCCCGAATTAGAGGTCGGCGGCCGCGCCCGTGTAAAGTATGCTGCCCGCGCGGGAGTTGTTTGACGCCCGCGGCCGGCCCTCGCGGCCCAGACCCTCGGATAAAGAAGGTGACCCGAAAGTAATGCGCGCCATGAAACTTACGCCGTCGCTGAAGTCGGGGGCCGCCGCCCTCGCCGTCCTGATACTTTTGACGTGCGCGCCGTCGTCGGCGCAGTCGCCGCGCGAGCTGTTCGCCGAGTGGGGGCGGCAGCGCGTCACCGACGCCGACCCGGCGCTGGTCAGGCACGCCGACCTCAAGAAGCACCTGTCGGCGCTGCGCGCGCGCGGGACGCCCGTCGTCGAGGTGGGGCGCTCGCTGGCCGGGCGCGAGATTTACCAGATGGAGTTCGGGCGCGGGCCGCTCAAGGTCTTCATGTGGTCGCAGATGCACGGCGACGAGCCGACGGCCACCAGCGCCCTGCTCGACCTCTTCGCCTACCTGCGGGGCAACCGCGGGCTCAAGTGGGTCAGGGCGCTGGAGGAGAAGGTCACGCTGCGCGCGGTCCCGATGCTCAACCCCGACGGGGCGGAGCTTTACCAGCGCCGCAACCTCCAGGCGGTTGACGTCAACCGCGACGCGCGCGCCCTGGTCACGCCCGAGGGGCGGCTGCTCAAGAGGCTCCGCGACGAGTGGCGGCCCGACATCGGCTTCAACCTTCACAACCAGAACCCGCGCACGGCGGTCGGCGACACGGGCAGGCAGGCGGCCGTCTCGCTCCTCGCCGTCGTGTCGGACGCCACGGGCGCGGACACCCCGGGGCGGGTGCGCAACAAGAAGCTGTGCGCGGTGATGGTCGAGGCGCTCGCGCCCTTCATCTACGGCCACGTCGGGCGCTACGACGACAGCTTCAACCCGCGCGCCTTCGGCGACATGATCAGCCAGTGGGGCACGCCCGTCATCCTCATCGAGACGGGCGCGCTCAAGGGGATGAGCGGGCACGACCTCGCCGGGCTCAACTTCGTGGCCCTGGCCTCCGCGCTGAGGTCGCTGGCCGACGGGAGCGTCGAAGAGGCGAACCCCGCCGTCTACGACGCGCTGCGCATGAACGAGGGCGGGAGCATCTTCGACCTGATAGTCCGCGGCGGGTCGGTCGTCGGCCGCGCCGCGGGGGGCGGCGCCCCCGTCGAGCCTTACACGGCCGACCTGGCCGTCAACGTCGAGCGCGGCCGCGGCGACGCGGCCCCGCCGCGCAGGGCCACCCTTCAGGATGTGGGCGACCTGTCCGTCTACCGCGGGCTCGAAGAGGTGGACGCGCGCGGCTACTACGTGGTCGTCGCCGGCGGCGAGTTGCGCGTCGGCGGCGAGGCCGCGCTGCTCTTCTACCGGAAGGAGCGCGCCGCGGGCATAGACTGGGCCGCGCCGGACCTGGAGGCGCGCTTCCCGCCCGAGGCGGTCTTCCGCGGGGGGAGCTGGGCGCGCCGCGGCGGCCTGACGGTCAGGTGACGCCTCGCCCGCCGCCGACGGCCGGTCGCCGTTCACCGCTTATTGACGTTGCGCGGGCTCGGTCAACCCCTGTACTTGAGCCGGCTGGGGTAGTGTTTTTGAATCCGCGTGTCGCGGTTGCAGTGGCAGTTGGGGCAGCGCAGGGCGAAGGCGCCGCGGGCGGCCTCGGCGTGCGCCCCCGAGTAGAGCATGTCGCGCAGCCGCGTCTGGTGCAGGTTGCCGAGCGTGAAGGTGACGTAACAGAGCTTCACCGTCCCGTCGGCGCCGACCCAGAGCAGGTTGTAGGCGTCGCAGGGGATGCGCATCTCGGGGCCTTTGAGCAGCCAGTCGGGGATGGAGCGGATTGAAGCCTCGGCCTCCGGGTAGAGGTGCGGGTGCTCGGCCTTGAAGGCGAGCAGTTCCTCGACGACGCGCCGAATCGCCGGCTCGTCGCCGGGGCCGAATTGCAACTCGCCGTCCGGCCCCTCGGTGAAGTAAGGCAATGAGTAGTGTATGAGGTCCGTCTGGAGGAAGAGCTGGTACTTGACGGCGAAGTCGAGCGCGCGCCGGAGCGCTTCGACCGAGCAGCTCGGCTTCATCAAAAGGAAGTTGATCTGCATCTCGACGCCCATGCCGTAGCGGTCGCGCACCGTCGAGATGCCCTCTTCGAGCTTCCTGAAGCCCCGCGTCGCGTGGACGTACGAATCATAGTCCGCGCCCGTGCCGTAGAACCCTATGGTCATCGTCCGCAGGCCGGCGTCGTGGAGCGCCGGGAACTTCTCCTTCAAGAGGATGCCGTTGGTCGTCACGTAGGGCTTGACGCCGACCTCGACCGAGTGGCGCACCATCTCCGGGAGGTCGCGGTGCAGCAGCGGCTCGCCCCCGTAGAGGCGGACGATGGGGACGCCGCCGGCGGCCGCGTCGTCGAGCATCTCGCGCACGACTTGCAGGGGGAGCTGCTCGCCCGCCATGAAGTCGCGCCCGTAGCGGCACCCCGTGCAGCGCAGGTTGCAGTTGGCCGTGATGGCCACGTTCAGGCGGACGGGCGCGGGCCTGATGAGGACGGGCAGGACTCCGGCGGCCGCGTGGCGCGCGGCCTCGAACTCAGTCTCGGCGTCTATGAGCAGGCGCTTGACGCGCGGGTGGCGGCGCAGGAACGGGCGCAGCCTCGGGAGCAAACGTGAGCGAAGCATGGGGCGGCCTTTCTTGTCCGGGCGGATGGGTTAAAGTCTCCGGCGGAGACTCGCGGACGGCGCTGAACGACGCAGTTAGAATAAACGACGAAGGGCGCCGCGTGTTCCAACGGAAGAGCCGGAAAATTTTAGCCCGCCAGAGGGTTTGAAGGGCGCACCGGCTCGACAAGGCGCCGTCGTTCTCGCGGGCGACCCCGCGGCGGGAACGAAAGTTCGCCGTCCCGCGGAGCGTAGGGCGTGGTAAACTGCCGCGCCCTACGCGGCCCGAGGGGCCGCTTTCCCTTCGGCGACGGCGTCCTGAACGGGCCGCTCGAAGAGCGCGGACGCCGGCCCGCGCCGGGCGGCCGGGGCGCCTTGCGGCGCAGACGCGCGGCGACCCCGGCGCGAAACAGTTTCCGGACGCGCCCCTTTCACCCGAAACCGCCGTCGAAGCTCCCGAACGTAATCCGTGACGCGCCCCGCCCCGACAGGAAAAGACCGGACGCCGGCGCGAGCGTCGGACGGCGTTTCGGTATCCGTGCCCGTCCGACGCTCGCGCCGGGCCGGGTTTTTCGTCGGGGTCGCGGCGGCTTTATTGACGCTGCTGGCGGCGGCGGCGCTCGCGGGACTGCTGCTGCTGCCGCCCGGCGTGCCGGACGGGGCGTGGGTCTTTATCATCTTCGCAGTCCTTTGGTTCGGCCTCTTCTTCCTCAGCCTCCCGCTGCAAAGGCGCTACACGCGCGCGCTCGACGCGCGGCGCCCGGGCGCGCGTCTCGCGGGCGGGCGGCTCTCGGTCCCGCTGGCCGGCGGCGAAGAATTCTCCTTCGACCTGAGAGAGCCCCACGCACTGACGTTCGGCTGGTACGAGGTCGTCATCAAGAGCACGGGCGGGCCGACGTCCAACACGCGCGCCCTGATGACTTACGCCATCCTTTCGCAGGGCGGCCGGGAGTTGTTCCTACAGGCCGAAGAGTCAGTCAGCGAAGCGCAATCGGCCGGCTGGCCGCACAAAACGAGTCCGAACACGCCCGAACTCCGCGTGCGCCTGTGGGCGGGCGACCTCGTGACGCTCGTCGAGGCGCTACGCTCGCACGCCCCGCCCGCCGCCGCCGTAGAGCCGCCCGAGCGACCCGCGCAACCCGCGCAACCCGTGACGCAGCCGACCGACTTTAAAGCTGCCCGCGAAGAGCGAATCAGAGAATGGCCGGAGAATCCTCTGCCGGCGCGCAACCGCCACGAAGTCTCCCTCTTCCTCGACTGGCTGAAGGCGGAGGTCGTCTCGCGCGCGCACGCGGCGGGCGGTGAGGTGTGCGTCGGGCGCGTCCGCGGCGCCGACCCCGCCGCCGCGCCCGACACCTACCGTTTTGTGTTCACGCTGCTTGAGCCCGACCCGCCCGACGAGAGCGATTTCGGCGGCGGCGTCAGCAGCATCTTCGACCCCGCGGAGCTGTTGCTCCTGCTCGCCAGAATGGAGCGCGAGGGACAGTTCGGCCCGGGCGGCGGCGACGAACGCCTCTACGCGGCGCTCGTCCTGACGCACAGGACGACGCGCGAGGTCGAGGCGTTGAGGCGCGCGAACGCGCGCGGCGCCGGGCTCATCGAGCAGTTGTTTCGATTCCCGCAGGCGGAAGGCCAACTGTCTGAAGACGCCGTCAAGGGCTCCGTAAAGCGCTGGTGGCTCCGCGGCGCGCGGGAGCGGTTCGACCTCGGCGCGCTGGAGGCGAGGCGACAGTCCCTCGCCGAGCGTCGCCGACTTTTACAACTGCCGTCCGACGATTCGGCCGGCGGGCAGGCGAAGCTCGCGCGCGAGTTGCGCGACAGGCTCCCCGAATACCTCGAAGGGCTCCGGCGCGCCGGCTTCGAGGATGCGCACGTCATGCACCCACTGTTCTCGCACGGCCACCACCTCGCGCGCTTCGCCGCGCGCGCCCTCGGAAGCGGCAAGCCTGAAGAGGCCCGCGCGGCCTTCGACGCGTGGGCGGCCGCGGAGCCGTCAGCACTACACTTCCTCGCCCGCGAATTCGCCGACGCCGTCTACGAATCAAACCTCGCGCCCGAGACGGCTGCGCCTCTCGTCCCCGAAGCCATGCGCGACGCCTTTTTTCGTTACCACCAAACCCTCCTCGACCCCGGGTACGAGCCCTGGTCGTACTGAGGAAAGCCCACGAACCGGACGGCCGCCATCCGGCGGGCGCGCGATTTTTTCGTCGCGCGCGGCCGAAAATATAAGACCGCGAAACTCGCCCGCGGACACGCGCCCCGACGGCCACCCGCCCCTCGACAGACCCGCGCGGTGAAGATGGCTCGCGCGCCCGCGTCGAACGCACGCTCGACACGGGCGCCGTTTCGGATTTTTGCGCCGCCGCCCCGGGTGGCGCGCCGCGAAAAAAAATCGTCGTCGTCGTGACCTCTTTCGCCGCCCCCCTCCGCGTTAGCTGACGAGAGACTGAGGGCAAACCTTACCGCGGCCACGCCCTGTCTCCCTGCCTTTGGAAACAGGCGTCCCCGGCCGGACGGCGTGTGGGCCGCCGGCGCGGACGCTTCTTGCGTACGTCTCAGTAAGAGAGGGGTGATTTGTGAAGGACATTTCCAGACGCGCTCTGTTGAAGGGAATTTTTGCGACCTCGGTCGTCGTCGGCTTCGACCTCGCGGGCCGCTCCTGGGTGACTGAGGCGAGCGCCGGCGGGGACTTCTCCCAATTGCCGCCGCTCGACGGGACGCTCACCACCGACCCGGCCTCGCTCGCCGCGGCGGCCGACGACTTCGGCCACCTCGTCCACCGCACGCCGGTCGCCGTGCTCCGGCCGGGCTCGGTCGAGGACGTGGTCAAGCTGACGCGCTTCGCGCGCGAGCACGGCATACGCGTGGCGGGGCGCGGCAAGGGGCACACCGCGTTCGGCCAGTCGCAGGCCGCGGCCGGCGTCGTCATTGACATGACGACGCTCGACCAGATTCACTCCGTCGGGCCCGACCGCGCCGTCGTGGACGCGGGCGTCGTCTGGCGCGACCTCCTGCTCGCGACCACGCCCATGGGGCTGACGCCGCCGGTGCTCACGGACTACACGCGGCTGACGGTCGGCGGGACGCTCTCGGTGGGCGGCGTGAGCGGCCGGAGCTACGTGCACGGCGCGCAGGTGGACAACGTCCTGGAGCTACAGGTCGTCACGGGCGAGGGCGAGCTGGTCACCTGCTCCGAGTCCGCGAACCGCAGTCTGTTCGAGGCGGCGCTCGCCGGGCTCGGGCTGTGCGCCGTCATCGTCCGCGCGACCGTGCGGCTCATCCCGGCGCGCGAGCGCGCGCGGACGCTCCGCCTTTTCTACCCCGACGCGCCGGCGATGCTCGCGGACCTGCGGTTCCTCATCGGCGCGGAGCGCTTCGACCACATCCGCGGCATGAGCGTCCCGACGCCGGCCGGCTTCGCCTTCTTCCTCGAAGCGACGTCCTTCTACACGTCGCCCGCGGAGCTGCCGGCGGGCCCGACCGACGGGCTCGACTTCATCCCCGGCTCGCAGCAGACCGAGGACATGACCTATTTCGAGTACACGGACCTCGTCGTGAAGCTCATCGACTCGCTGAACGAGGCGGGGCTCGGCGGCTTCCCGCACCCGTGGCTCGACCTCTTCGTCCCCGGCTCGGAGATAGACGACTTCGCGTCGCGGACAATCGCGGCGCTCGACCCGGCGCTCTTCCTGCCGGGCTCGCTCATCCTCTTCTACCCGTTCGTCAAATCGCGGCTCAGGCGCCCGATGCTCCGCGTGCCCGACGAGGAAATCTTCTTCCTCTTCGACATCCTGCGCACCGTGCCGCACGAAGCGGCCGAGGCCGTCGTCGCGGAGAACCGCAGACTCTACGAAGAGAATCGGGCCCTCGGCGGCAAGTTCTACACCATCAGCGCCGCGCCGCTGGGGCATCACGATTGGGTGAAGCACTTTCAGCCCTTCTGGGGCCGGCTGGCGAGCGAGAAGAGCCGGCGCGACCCCGACAACGTCCTCGGCCCCGGGCCGGGCGTCTTCGCCTGACGCCTCACACCTGATAAGGAGGCGGCGCGCCGCGCACTGAGCGCCGCGGTGAGTGTCCGGCGGGCCGTGTCGCGGCGCCCGGCCCCAGTTATAAGCCGCGCTTCGATTCGGCCACTCACTTCCGGCGCTCGCGAGCCCGGGGGCGGACTAAATCCGTCTCCGGGCGGCGCCGCTTCGGGCCGCCGGCCGTCCGCCCGCGCCCCCTTCGGTCTTGCGGACGCCGGCTCCCCTGACGAGTCCCGCAGACCTTGCGTTGTCAATAAAGATTCGCGGCGCGCGCTCGGCAAATCTGACGCGCCGAAGCAGACGCACCCGGCGCGCCGGCGGGCGGGTCGGGGGCCGCGGCCCCGGCCGCGACTTAGCCGGCGCGACCCTTTGGCCGCAGTATTGACATAATCGCCATTCATAATTATTGTGCTTGCCCTCACGACCGGCGGGACGTTTTCTCCGGAATTTTGAGAAATTCCGTTTCTCACATTCAACACCCGGATGGAGAACTGTCGGTAATGCGATGAGTCGTAGAGGCGCCCTGACTTCGAGCGGGCTCGCCTCCCTCTTCTTCTCACTGTGGAGGACTCGGTTCATGCCTGAAAACACTAAAGACGACCTTCTCCGGACTATCAAGCCCGGCAAAGAAGACTTAATCTGTCCTGCCTGCGGCAGCCCGATGACGCTCCAGAACAAGGCGACTTACGACGTGATTCTGTCGGTCAACGCGCGCAACGTGGTCAACGGAATCCTGCGCATCTACCGCTCGCTGTTGCAGCGCAACGAGAGCGAGCTGAAGTCCAGGAACCTGCGCGGGCTGACGCGCAAATCGCCCCCCGACACCTACCCCTACCCGACGTGGAGGAACGTTGACGACGAGGGCCTGTACACCGGCTCCGGCTCGAAGTCCGTCGAGGAGTTTCTCCTGGCGTCCGACCTCCAGGGCATCAGCCGCCAGATAGCGCAGTTGCCGACGCTGGAGGAGTTAAGGGCGCACCTGGCCGCGGCCGCCAAAGCCTACGAGGAGTCGAGGGCGCAGTCGGGCGCCGCCGCCAAGCCCGTCGAGGGGGTGGCGCCCGACCTCGACGGTGACGACAGGCAGCCCGCGCCGCTGGGGGCGCCCCCGAAAGTCAAGCCGGAGGTCCACTTCGACAACGTGATTAGAACCGTCCTGTCCGGCTTCGAGCCGCACCCCATCATCGGCCCGGTTCTCAACCTCGTCTTCGAGCAGGCCGACATCCGGGGGTGGATTGAGGACGTGCGGCTCGACGACGTGTTGAGTCAGGAGGGGAAGAACGGGACGGCCGCCAGGGTGCTGAAGCTGGTCAGGGAGGTTTCCGAGACTTACTACGAATACCTGATGCTGATTCTGAAGGCGTTGGAGCAGCCGGAGGCGCAGGCCAGGCTGCTGCCCAAAAAGTATTGGGGCAGCCGCGACGTGCTCAAGGACCGGGTCATCCGCTGCGTGTACACGCTGGCCATCTTCAGGGGGCACGAGAAGTATGACAAGGCCGCGACGCCGTTCCTACAGAAGGGGATTCCCTACGACCTGCCGCGCAAGGTCGTCATCTCGCCGCCCCGGCTCAGCGAGCTGCTGCGCGCGAAGGTGGTGCTCGACCGCGGCGGTTTCGGCTGGAGCAAGGATTTCCGCGGCCACTTCGACCCCGACGCCGACGGCGACGGCGCCGCTGACGGCTCACGCGGTGACGGCTCGATGGAGGAGTTAGAGGCCCAACTCAAAAAGCTGCTCGATGATTTCCCGTACCTTCAGGGCGATTTAAAGAAGTTCGTGGACTTCGCATGCAGCGGGCTCCCCGGCGGCGTCCCCCAGATAGAGTCGTCGCAGCCCGGCGCGGCGCCCCGACAGCCGCCGGGCGCGGCGCAGGCGTCGGAGGCCGCGCAGACGTGCGGGTGGTACCCGAAGGAGGAGCCGACGCACCCCATCGTGCTGCTGGGGAGCACCGGCACCTCCAAGTCGAGCGTCATGATGTCCGGGCTCACCACCTTCTTCGCCGCTTCGGGCTCGGTCGGCGTCTCGGTCAGGAGCAACTCGTCCGACGACGTGAGCATGCTGGACGCCTACCAGACCGAGTATTACGAGGGGCGCATGCCGAAGGCGACCGAGACGCACACGCGCTACAGCGTCCAACTGACGACCGTGGACGCGCGCGACCCGAACAAGCGCAAGAACTTCATCTTCACGGACGTGCCGGGCGAGATGGTGGCGCGGTCGCTCGACGCCACCGACACCGACCCGGTGGTGATGAACCTCCTCAAGTACGCCGAGATGATAGTCTTCTTCTTCGACCTCGCGACCGAGCCTGTCTTCTACAACGCGGTGAACGTCGGACAGGTGCGGGAAGAGTGGGCGGACCTGCGCGACCACGTCAGGGCCCTGCGCGAGGAGCGCCGCGGGTGGACCAACCAACTGCTGCTGCTCGGCAAGCTCATCGAAGACCTCAGGCAGATACGCAAGCCCGAAGGCGGCGACGACGAAATCAAGGACAAGGTGTCGGTCATCTGCGTCGTCCCGAAGGCCGACTTCTTCGCCGGGGAGAAGACCGAGACGACGCGCTTCCTGACCTCCTTTTACGCCGACCTCAAGAACAGGAAGATTCTCGACACCTCGCAGCTCGACCAGGGCGAGGAGACGAACAACTTCAGGGACCTCAGGTCCATGGCCGGCGTCTCGTTCCAGCCCGACGGGGGCGCGGACGGCGAAGGGGGCGGCGAGGAGGTGGACCTGCTCGCGAAGCAGGAGCAGATCATTAACTACATTGACGCGCGGGCGCGCGAGGCGTTCCGGCGCGTGGGCGACGCCCTCGGCCCGCAGGCGTCCAGCACCGACAAGCACACGCTGGAGACTTCGCTCAACGTCGGTCTGCTGAACGTCCTCGACAGCACCTTCCGCAAGGTCTACCTGCTGCCCGTCTCCGCGCAGGGCAGGCCCGCGCTGCCGAAGGGCGGGCGGGTCGAGTTAAATCACCCGCCGAGCCAGAAGCTCGCCGAGTACGTCTTCATCATCCCGACGGTGCTGGCCCTGAGGCAGGACGCCTGAGCCCCGGCGCCGCGCCCGAACACATTCTCACGAAGGAGGCCGCCATGAACGAGCCTACAGCCACCGGCGAAACCACGCCTGACGAACGCGTCGTGGAAGAGTTGCGCCGCGAATTCCCGCAGGCCGGCGGCGAAGACCTGCGCCGCTGGGTCGAGTTGCAGAAGGAGGTCGCGCGCCTGAAGGAACGGCTCCAGCAGTTGCGGCTGCCGTCCGAGGGGGCGGCCGAGGTCGAACGCCTGCTGTCGCTCGCCGAGCGCCACCTCGACTTCAAACGCCCCTACACCATCGCGGTCATCGGCGAGAAGGGGGCCGGCAAGAGCGCCCTCATCAACACGTTCTTCGGGGAGTACCTGCTGCCCTCGCGCGGCGGGGCGGAGGCCGTCACGGGGACCGTGGTCAAGGTCAAGCGGCGGTTCGCCGCCGGGGGCGAGGCGCGCAAGGTCGGCAAAGTCTATTACGACGAGGCCAACCTCGTCGGCCACGTCCGGCGCGAGTGCGACAGGCACAAGCTCACGCCCGTCTTCGCCGGGGGCGACGGCGATGCGCAGCGGCTGAACGTCGAGGCGACCCTGAAGGCCGTCGCGCAGAAGCGCGAGTCGTTGGGGGGCGCGCCGCAGGGGGCCGAACAGAGCAACGCCCTCGCCGACCTTCAGAACGTGCTGACGGCGATGAAGAAGTATGCGGGGCTGCTCGAAGGGGGGAGCGAGGAGTTCGACCTCGGCGACGACGGGAAGCGCAAGGAGTTCCACGACCGCCTCGACGAGATGAGCGACGACCGGACGAAGGAGGCGCGCCGGACGGCCATCGTGGACTACGCCGAGGTCGAGTTCACCTCGCCCGCCGGCGGCGACGGCGACGGCGTGGCCGTGGAGCTGATAGACGTGCCGGGCACCGGCGTCAATAACGCCCGGCACCGCGAGATAATCAGGCGGCAGCTCGACCCGCAGAAGCTCGACGCCGTCATCCTGGTCGTCGCGAAGGCCACGCGCTTCGGCCACGACACCAAGGTCGTCATCCCGCTGGTCAAGTCGGTGCTCATGGAGGGCGTGCCCCCCGCGAAGCGCCTCGACTTCGCCGAGCGCATCTTCGTGGTGGTCAACAAGGACGACGACATCGCCAGCGAGCAGCAGCTCAACACCGACCTCAGAAACCTCTCCGACGACATCAGCCCGGGCTTCTGGGAGCGCTACTCGAAGTCGAACATCTTCCGCGTCATGGCGGACGCCGGCCTCATCGGGAAGCTGCTCGCGCGCCACCCCGCCGAGGGGCGCGCGTGGCTGAACGGGGCGCAGACCGACCGCTTCCCGGCGACGCTCGCCGACAAGGGGCAGCAGTGGCAGAAGACTATCAACAAGTTCCCGGAGGAGTGCCAGGCGAAGGAGGACTACGGCGACAAGTTCCTCTGCGGCAGCGGCGTCACCAGGCTGACGGCGCGGCTCCACTCGTTCCTGCGCGACACGCGCCTCAAGCGCGACCTCAGCCAGGCGTACGTGCGCTACCGCGAGGCGGGCGAGCGCGCCTACAGGATACTCGCCGAGGGCTTCGAAACAATCGTCGGGAGGCGACCCTCCGAGCAGCCCCTCGACGACGTGCAGGCGTTCCGCGGCGCCCTGAACACGCAGTTCAGCCTCCAGATTCAGAGGGAGGTCAAGGAGCTGCTGAGCCGCTTCTACGGCGCGCGCCATTCGCTGGCCCACGACGGCGACAGCCGGAAGGCCTTCGCCGACAGGACCAAAGCCATTACGGAGGCCGTCATGGCGAAGGTGAGGGCGAAAACCGCCTCGGCCGAATTTCAGGAGGAGCTGCTCCGCGGCGGCAAACTCGAACCCGCCAAGGACATCATCCACTACTCTTTAAGCACCCGGGGCTCGCTGCCGCCGCTGAAGGACCTCGACCTGCTCATCCTCGGCTGGCTCGACGACGAGGCGCGGGGGCTGTCGGAGACGATGATAGCGGAGTTGAGGGGCCACATCGCCAGGCACGACGTGATGGCGCTGCTCGACAGGTTGACCGGCGTCTGGGAACGGGCCGACGAGTTCAAGGGACTGTTCGAGGCCGGGATAATCAACACGCTCCAGAGACAGTACTCGGAGGCGTGCCGGGGCGTGGTGGCGTGCCGCCTGCTCGAATTCGAGCCGGTCGCGGAGATCACCACGGGGGGCAAGGACAGGGCGTCGGAGCAAAGAGGCGGCTCCGGCTTCGGCGCGGTCGAGAGGACGACCGGCGACAAACAACTCCCCGACGCCCACAAGCTGAAAGAGCAGATTGACGGCAAATACGCCGAGACGTTCGGCAAGCTCAACGACGTGCTCAACGCGTGGCTCTTCACGCTCTTCAGCTTCCTCCTCACGCGGGACGCGGCGGCGGAGGTGGTGGCGGTGGCCGACAACCTGGCCGTCGCCCTCATACAGGAGCTGACCCGGGAGGAGAGCCACCTCTACAAACACATGCTGGCGGAACAGGCGCCGCACATCGAAGAGGCGCAGAGGCTGGCGCAGGAGCTTGAGGCGCTGAAGCAGTTCAGAGCGGTCACCCACTGACCGGCGCAGGAGGCGCACAGCGACCCGGCCGCGTCCGGCGTGCGGAAGAGTTCGGGCACGCTCTTCAACCCGTGCGCCGACGTGACGCCGACGCCGACGACGACGACGCAGTACGGCGCGAACCCCGCGGCGCGATTCCTCTACGCCGGGCTGACGAAGCGATTCTGAGGAGCGCCACGCGCGCGGAGACAAGAAGGCGCGGCCGCACGGGTCGGCCGCGCCTTCTTCGCCCGCGCGCCGATTGCCCGGCGCGGCGCGCGGGCGCCTACTCGTAGCGGAGCGCGATGAGCGGGTCCACCCTGGTCGCGCGGCGCGCGGGGATGTAGCTGGCGACGAGCGCCACGGCGACCAGCACGAGCGAGATGATGACGAGCGTCGCCGGGTCGGTCGCCGAGACGCCGTAGAGCAGGCTCGTCATCAGGCGCGTCAGCGCCAGCGCCGCCACCAGCCCGAGCGCCACGCCGGCGAGCACCAGCTTCAACCCCTGCCCCACCACCAGCCGCAGCACGTCGCCCTGCTGCGCGCCGAGCGCCATCCGCAACCCTATCTCGCGCGTCCGCTGCGTCACCGTGTAGCTCATCACGCCGTAGAGCCCGACCGCCGCCAGCACCAGCGCCACCGCCGCGAAGACGCCTAACAGGAGCATGCTGAACCGCTGCCGCGACAGAGACTCCGCCAGCACCTCCTCCATCGTCGAGACGTTCGACACCGGCTGGTCCCTGTCCACCTCCCACACCGCCTGACGCACCGCGCCGGCGAGCGTCGAGGGCTCGACCTCCGTGCTCACGACGAGGTGGCGCGGCGGGAAGAAGCCGGCCTGCGCGTAGGAGAAGTACATCTGCGGCTTGGGCTCGGCCGCCAGCTCGAACTGCCGCACGTCGTTGACGAGGCCGACCACCTCGCACCAGTGTTCGGGGTTGTTCGGGTCGCCGGGGTTGACGCGCTTGCCGACGGCGCTCTGGCCCGGCCAGTACTTGCGCGCCAGCGCCTCGCTCACCAGCACGACGGTCGGCGAGTCGGCCCTGTCGCGGCCGTCGTCGAACCCGCGCCCTTGCAGCAGGCGGATGCCCATCGCGCCGAAGTAGTCGGGGCTGACGACGCGCGTCACGACGACCGGCCGCTTGCCCTGCCCCGGCGGCGGGTCGGGCAGCCCCTCGATGCTGACGCCGACGGAGTCACCCTGGTTGACCAGCGGAATCCAGTTGGTGACGGCCGCCCCGCGGACGCCGGGCAGCGCCTCGACGCGCCGAATCACGTCGGCGTAGAAGGCCGTGCGCCGCCCGTGGTCCGGGTACTTCTGCTGCGGCAGCACGACGCCCATCGTCAGAAGGTTGTCCACCCTGAAGCCGGGGTCAACGCCGCGCAGCCGCAGGAAGCTGTTGATGAGCAGCCCCGCGCCGACGAGCAGCACCAGCGAGACGGCGACCTCCGCCACGACCAGCACGCCGCGCACGCGGTTGCCGCGGCTCCCCGAGGAGGCGTCGCGGCCGCCCTCCTTCAGCGTCTCGTTGAGGTTGAAGCCCGTCGCCTGCGTCGCCGGCGCGAGCCCGAAGACGAGCCCCGTCAGCAGCGAGACGAGCAGCGTGAAGCCCAGCACCTTCGCGTCCACCGCGATGGCCTTGACCTGCGAGATGTTCTCCGGGATGAAACCCTTGAGCAGGCTCACGCCCCACACCGCCAGCAGCAGCCCGACCACGCCGCCCAACGCCGCCAGCAGCACGCTCTCCGTCAAAAACTGCCGCACGAGGCGGAGCCGGCTCGCGCCGAGCGCGACGCGCAGCGCTATCTCCTTCTGCCGCGCGGCCGCGCGCGCCAGCAGAAGGTTGGCGACGTTGGCGCACGCTATCAGCAGCACCAGCCCGACCGCGCCCAGCAGCACGAGCAGCGCCGGGCGGATGTCGCCGACGAGGTGTTCGTGGAGCGGCTGCACGGTCGCGCCGAGGTCCGTGTTCTGCGCGGGGTACTGCTGCTGCAAGCGCGACGCGATGGCGCCCATCTCGGCCTGCGCCCGCTCCAGCGTGACGCCGGGCTTGAGTCGCGCGACCACTTTGAGGTAGTGCCGCCCGCGGTTGGCCGCCTCCTGCTGCGTGAAGGCGATGGGCGTCCAGAGCACGGCCTCGCGGTCCGGGAACTGGAAGCTCTGCGGCATCACGCCGACGATTGTGTGGGGCTCGCCGTTGAGCGTCAGCGCGCGGCCGACGACCGAGGGGTCGGCGCCGAAGCGGCGCTGCCAGAGGCCGTGGCTCAGCACGACGACGCGCGGCGCGCCCGCGCGGTCCTCCTCGGGGAAGAAGGCGCGCCCCACCTGCGGCTCGACCCCGAGCAGCGGGAAGAGCGCGGCCGAGACGCGCTTGCCGTCCAGGCGCTCCGGCTCGCCCTCGCCCGTCAGGTTGAAGCTCTGGTCGGCGAGCGCCGCCATGCCCTCGAAGACCTGATTCTGGTCGCGCCAGTCAACGTAGTTGGCGGCGGCCGGCGTGTCGCGCGGGTAGCCGTGTTTGCCCGCGTCCTCCCAGACCATCACCAGCCGCTCGGGGTCTTTGTAGGGCAGCGGGCGCAGCAGCACCGTGTTGACGACGCTGAAGATGGCGCTGTTGGCGCCGATGCCGAGCGCCAGCGCGACGACGGCCACCGCCGTAAACCCGGGGTTCTTCAAAAGCGTGCGCAGGCCGTAGCGCACGTCCTGACCGAAGTCTCCGAACATCCTCATCCTCCTCGGCGGGCCGGGCGCGACCTCGGCGCGGCGCGCAGGCCGCTCGACGCGGCGCAGCTCACGCGCCAGCGCCCCGCTCTCGTTCAGTTCGGAGAGCGCGGAGCGCCGCGCCTCCTCCTCGGTCGCGCCTGCGCGCAGCGACTGCTCGTAGCGGTCTTCGAGGTGCTGCGCCAGCTCCTCGACTATCTCGGCCTCGCGCGGCGGCGGCAGGCCGGAGCCGGCCAGGCGCGCGCTGATTTCACGCTTCCAGTCAGACATGTTCCAACCCGGTGATGCGGTTGATGGCGGCGACGAACTCGCGCCAGGTGTCGCGCTGCGCGGCGAGCACCTTCTTGCCGGCGGGCGTCAGGCGGTAGTAGCGGCGGCGGCGCTGGCCGGGCCGCTCGACCCAGCGCCCCTGTATCCAGCCGCGGCTCTCCAGGCGGTAGAGCAGCGGATAGAGCGAGGCGACGTTGAAGCGCAGCACGCCGCCCGAGCGCTGCTCGATGAGGCTGCCGACGTCGTAGCCGTGGCGCGGCTGGTCTTCGACGAGCGAGAGGATGAGCAGCTCGGCGCTCCCCTTCTTCAGCTCGCGCGCCAGGATGTGCGACCCGATATATGACATAGCCACATATTACAAAGCCCCACATCCCCCGTCAACGAAACATTTAAATGGAAGAACTCCGCGCCGCCGGACGCGGCGCGACCGAGGAGGGCGGGACGCGAAAGCGCGCGGGGCGCGCGCGGGAGCGTGGCTTACGGCTCCCTCGCGCGCCCCGCGCGCCTCCGCGTCGGGGAAGTTTTCCGCGGGCTCAGCGCCGCCCCGTGAGAATTTTGCGGAGCTTGGTGCGCGCCTTGTGGAGTTGCGACTTGGAGGTGCCGACGGCGCAGCCGAGGATGCGCGCGACCTCCTCGTGGTCGTAGCCCTCGACGTCGTGGAGGATGAAGGCCGCGCGGTAGCCCGGCGGCAACTGCGCGATGGCCTTCTCCAGGGAGACGCGGTCTACGAGCTGCGCCGCCCTGGGCGAGCCGGCCGCCGGCGCCGGCTCGGCCGTCTGCCCCTCGCCCTCTTCGAGCGCCTCCTCGCGCCGCGCCTTGTTCCGGCGGAAGCGCATCAAGACCTGGTTGACGGTCAGGCGGTGGAGCCACGTCGTGAACGCCGAGTCGCCGCGGAAGCCGCCTATCTTGCGGAGGAGGAGGACGAAGACCTCCTGCGTGATGTCTTCGGCCTCGGCCACGTCCTGCGTCATGCGCAGGCAGAGGCCGTAGACCTGCCGCCTGTAAAGCCGGAACAGCTCCTCGAACGCCTGCGCGTCGCCCTGCGCGGCGCGCTGCGCCAGCGCGAAGTCCGAGGCGCGCCCCGCCGTGAGTTCGGCCGGCGCGGCGGCGCCGCCCTGCCAGACTTGTGTGATTGTCTCCGCCGTCATGTTTCAGCTTTCTAAAATCTTTGCCCGAGCGCGCGCGTGCTGCCGGCCCGCCGCCGCCACTTACGGCGTGTCGCCGGGCTCGCCCTCCTCGATGACGCGCACGCGGCCGCGGAAGAGCTTGTAGTCGGCGTAGCGCACCTTCATGCGGATGTGGACGGTCTGGCCGCCGGGGAAGACCAGTTGGTCGTCGGCGTAGGTGTAGGTCGGGAACCAGTACTTGCCGTCAATCTGCTCGCGGTACGTCTCGAAGACGGGGAAGCGCTGCTTGCCCTCGGGCACGCCCTTGCCCTTGACCTTGACGATTTGCAGGTCTTCGGCGTCAACCCAGACGCGCCCCTGGAAGAAGCGCTCGCTGACCTTCTTCGGCGTCACCTTGGGCGCGACGTCGAAGACGTGCGTGTCCAGCTCGTCTATCTTCTCGCGGCCGGCGTAGGTGAAGTTGTAGAGGCCGATCTTCGAGGCTTCGAGCGCGAAGGGCTGGACGCCGCCGAGGTCTTCGAGGTCTTCGTTGGTGAAACTTATCTCCGTCAGCGTCGGGATGGGGAAGCGCGTGATGCGCTCGAAGCGCTCGCCCGCGTCGTTGAAGACGAACTGCGAGACGCGGTTGTACTCGCCCGTAATCTGGCCGCCCATGCCGATGGTCTGGAGCAGCGCGTCGCGCGAGAAGGTGTAGTTGTTGAGCGCCTTGCGGAACTCCGTCTCTTTGGCCGTGAAGGCGCGGATGATGTGGTTGACGTCAACCGCGCCGGCCGCGCCCCGCGCCGCCTGCCCCGGCGCCGGCGCCGTCTGCCCGGCGGCCGCCGCCGGGCCCGCGCCGGCCAGCGCCCCCAGCGCGAGAATGAGAGATAAGACCGAACGCTTCATGCTTGCCATGGCCCCCCTGAAATTTGTGCTCACGTTTCGATGTCCGGGGGGCGCGCGGACACGTAAAGAGTTCGTCACCCTCTTGTAAACTTTTGTAAATTTCGGCCTGCCGCCGTGTAAAAAAAGGGGAGGCCGCACGCGCCGTCGGCCTCCCGCGGCCGCGGGGCCTTTCGCGCCGGGAATAAAACCGGCCCCGCGGGTATTAAGTTTTCGGGCCGCCGGCGTCAGAAGTTCTCGCCGTCGGGCGGCGTCTGCCGCCGCTCGGCGCGCCGCTGCTCATGCTGCTGGCGCAGCTCGGCGAGCTTCGCCTTCTGCTCGGCGGTCAAAAGGGCGTAGACCTGCGACATCATCTTCGCGTGCGCCACCTCCATCTCGACGTGGGCGGCCGCGCGCGCCTGCGCCGCCGCGCGGACGGCCGCCTCGTCGAACGGGCCGTCCTTCAGTCCCTCAAAGGGGCCGCCGCCCGTCTGTGAAAGCTGCTCGTGGAGCGCCCTGGCGCCCTCGTGGAACGAGTCGGCGAGCTGCTTGACCTGCGCCTTCTGCGCGTCGGTCAGGTTAAGCTCGCGCGAGAGGTGGCCCAGCGGGCCGCCGTGGCCGCCCGGGCCGCCCGGGCCGCCGCGGTGGTGTCCGCCGGGGCCGCCGCCCGGCATGCCGGCGTGCTGCGCGAAGGCGGCGGCGGTCATTAACAGCGCGGCGACGAGCGCCGTCGCGCCGCCGATGATTCTCTTCTTCGTCATCTTCATCCTCCGAATTCTCTCGTCCGTGTTGTCGTCAGTGCGAGGCTCGCTCGCCCTCCGTGTCGCGTCTATGTTTACGCCGAAACGCGCGGCGCGCGCGTAAAGAGTCGGTCAACTCCGCGTAAAGTTTTGTCAACGGCGGCCGACACTTCTTTACGGACGGGCGCGCGGCGGCCGGGTTAGAATGTCGCGTCGGCCGCATGGGGGTTTTCGACCGGGGATGGAACGCGTGCTCATCGTTGACGACGACCGGGAGCTGTGCGAGCTGGTGGCGGAGCTGCTCGGCGAGGAGGGGTTCGCCGTCGAGGTGGCGAACCGCGGCGAGGCCGGGCTGGAGCGCGCGCTCTCGGGCGAGCACGCGCTCGTCGTGCTCGACGTGATGATGCCGGGGATGAGCGGCTTCGAGGTGCTGCGCCGGCTGCGCGCGCTGGGGTCGGACATCCACGTGATGATGCTCACGGCGCGCGGCGACGACGTCGACCGCATCGTCGGCTTGGAGATAGGCGCCGACGACTACCTGCCCAAGCCCTTCAACCCGCGCGAGCTGGTCGCGCGCATCCAGGCCATCATGCGGCGCGTACGGCCGGCGCGCGCCGAGGCGGCCGCCGCGCGCGCGGCCGAGCCGCCGGCGCGCATCTCGGTCGGCGACGTAGAGCTGGACACGGGCACGCGGCAGGTCTGGCGCGGGGGCGCGGCCGTCGAGCTGACCAACGTCGAGTACGAGATTCTGGCCGCGCTGCTCTCGGCGGCGGGGCTGGTCGTCAGCCGCGAGGCGCTCGTGCGCAAGGTGCTCGGCCGCGAGCTGTCGGTCTTCGACCGCAGCATAGACATGCACATCAGCCACCTGCGCAAGAAGCTGGGGCGCTACGCGGGCGAGGCCGAGCGCATCCGGACGGTGCGCGGCGTCGGCTACATCTACGCGCGCCCGGCGGCGGGCGGCGGCGACTGAGTTTCCGGGCCGCGGCGTCCGCGCGGGGGCTTGACGGCTTTGCGCAGTCTCTTCTTAAAAGTCTTCCTCTGGTTCTGGCTCGCCACGGCGGCCGTCATCAGCGTCTTCGCGCTGACGACGCACCTGACGCGCGACGAGCCGTCGTTCCGCCCGCCGCACTTCGTCGAGAACGTGCTCGCCTCCTACGGCCGCGACGCCGCCACGGCCTACGAGTCGGGCGGCGCGCGCGCCCTCGGCGACTACCTGCACCGCGCCGAGCGCCAGACCGGCATCCACATGCACCTCTTCGACGCGGGCGGCGCCGAGCTGGCGGGGCGCGACGCGCCGCCGCCCGTCCGCGCCGCCGCCGCGCGCGTGGCGCGGACGGGCGAGCCGCTCTTCAAGGACATGCGCCCCGGCATGCTCGAAGCGCGGCCCGTCGGGGCGCGCGACGGCGGGCGCTACGCCTTCGTGACGATGATGCCGGCCGGCCCGCCGCCGGGCCGGCGCCACGGCGGGCCCTTCGGGATTTTCGAGGACGAGCCCTCGGCGCTGCTGCTGCGCGCGCTGGCGGTGATACTCGCGGCCGGCGCGCTCTGCTACATGCTGGCGCGCTACATGGTCGGGCCGGTCGCCAAGCTGCGCGAGGTGACGCGGCAGGTGACGGAGGGCGACCTCTCGGCGCGCGTGGGCCCGCGCCTCGGCAAGCGGCGCGACGAGCTGGCGGCGATGGGGCACGACTTCGACGAGATGGCGGCGCGGGTCGAGACGCTGGTGGGCGCGCAGTCGCGGCTGCTGCGCGACATCTCGCACGAGCTGCGCTCGCCGCTGGCGCGCCTCGTCGTGGCGCTCGACCTCGCGCGCAAGCGCGCGGGGCCGGCCGCCGCCGGCGACCTCGACCGCATCGAGCGCGAGGCGCGCCGGCTCAACGAGATGATAGGCCAGTTGCTCGCGCTCTCGCGGCGCGAGAGCGACGGCGGCTCGGCGCGGCCCGAGCGGGTTGACCTCGCGGCGCTGGTGCGTGAGGTGGCGGCCGACGCCGACTTCGAGGCGCAGGGGCGCGGCTGCTCGGTCGCGGTCGGCGAGTGCGAGGCGTGCGAGCTGCGCGGGTCGTCGGCGCTTCTGAGGAGCGCGGTCGAGAACGTGGTGCGCAACGCCGTCCGCTACACGCCCCAGGGGACGGCCGTGCGCGTCTCGCTGCGGCGCGGCGGGCGCGCGGGCGCGGAAGGCGGCCGGGCCGTCATCCTCGTCAGGGACGAGGGGCCGGGCGTGCCGGCCGAATCGCTCTCGGAAATCTTCCGCCCCTTCTACCGCGTGGACGACTCGCGCGCGCGGGAGACGGGCGGCGCGGGGCTCGGGCTCGCCATCACGGAGCGCGCGGTGCGGCTGCACGGCGGGACGGTGACGGCGGCCAACCTCGAAGGCGGCGGCTTCGCCGTCGAGATAAGCCTCCCGCTCGAAAGCGGGGCGGGCGCGGCGGCCGGCGCTCGCTGACGAAGGCGACTGACGACGCTCGCCGACGAAGACGACGGCCGGCCGCGCCGACCGGGGCGACGGACGGCCGACGCCGACGAAGGGGCCGCTACTCGGCCGTCGCGCCGTCGTCGGCGGGCGCGAGCGCCCTGAGCGCGCGTTCGAGCATCGCGCGGTGCGCGGGGTTGGTCGCGCGGCTCAACTGCTCCTCAAGCCGCGCGCGGTCGAGCCTGACAGACTCGGCGCGCGCCTGCCGCTCGCGCTCCTCGGGCGTCGAGGCGTTCTTCGCGGCGCGGCGCGCCTCCTCGGCCTCCTGCCGCCTCTCAAGCGCCTGCTCCATGCTCTCGGCGAGCGCGTCGCCGTCCCAACCTGCCATGACTCTCTATCCTTTCCCGCGCCCCGCGCGCTCCGGTGGCGCGGCCTCCGAAGACCCGCCCCGCGCGGCGTTCAGCGCGGCGTGATTTTGTGCGAAGGGCGGCCGACGTGTATGTGTGGGCCGGTGGCCGTGCCGGGGATGGCGTGGCGGAAGGCCGTGAAGGGGACGCCGTTGGAGCGCAGGTACTCCATCAGCGCGCGCCCCTCGACGCTGTCGGGGCTGAGGCCGACGTCCATCGCGTTGTGGTGCGCGTAGCCCCAGCGGTCGTGGACGGGCGACTGGCCGAAGGAGCTGACGGGCAACTGTCGGCCGAAGCTGCGCGCGAAGAACTGGCCGACCGCGCCCGCCTCGGACAGCGTCCACGAGCGCGTGCCGCCGAAGCGGATGTAGGCTGTCGTCGCCACCGTGGCCGCGGCGGCGCGGCCGAGCGCGCGAGCGCGCGCCTGCTCCCGCGCCAGCGCCTTGGCCGCCGCCTCCTCGGCCTCGGCCTCGACGAGCGTCTCGGCTATCTGCACGTCGGCGTTCTTCATCTGCCCCCGGACGAGCGCGACCCGGGCGCGCGCCTGCTCGGCCGCCAGCTCGTCGTTCTCCAGGTCGCGCTTCGAGACGAGGCCGGCGCGGAACAGCTCCGTGGTTTTGGTCACACGCTCGTCGGCGCGCTTGACCTCGGCCTCGCGGAGCGCGAGCAGCGGTTCGAGGCTGGCCTGGTAGTCGCGCGTCGCCTGCACGAGTTGGTCGCGCAGCCGCGCCAGCTCGGCCTGCGGCGTCTCGGCCGGCGGCGGCGGCTGCTGCTTCGCGGGCGCCGCGCGCCTGGCCCTGCGCCTCTGCCGCGCCTCCGTCTCCGCCGTGCAGAGGCAGAGCAGCGCCGCAAGGGCGGCGGCCGCGGTCAACGCTCTCGGGGCGAAACTCATGCGCGCTACTTTATCAAAACCGGCCGCGCGCGCACACGCCCGGCGGCGGCTCTCGCGCCCTTAAGGCTCCAGCTCGGCGAGGAGCGGGAAGTGGTCGGAAGCCTCGGCGACGGCGGGCGCGTCGTAGAGGACGCGGCAGCCCTTGAGGCGGCGCTCGAACCCTTCGGGGAGGAAGACGAAGTCGAGGCGGACGTGCGGGTCCCACGTCGGGAAGGTGTAGCCGCGGTCTTCGCGGTCGGGGTGGAGCAGGCGGTAGCCGTCGGCGTAGCCCGCCGCCAGCATTATCTGAATCGTCTGGTAGCGCACGCGGCCGCCGCTCAGCCAGACGAGCGGGCGCAGGCGCGGCGGCAGCCTGCGCGCCTCCAGCACCTCGCCGGGCGCGAGCGTGTTGAAGTCGCCCGCGAAGACGTGGAAGCCTTCGCGGCCGCGCTTCCCGACCCACGCGAGCATCGAGCGCAGCTCGCGCATCCGCCGCCGCTCGGTGAAGAAGGAGTGAACCGCGCTCAGGTGGACGCCGTAGACGCGCAAGGCCCCGAGGTCTATCTCGACGAAGTGGCGCTTGGAGCCGCGCGGCCTGTGCCACTCGTGGCGCTCGACGGGGAGGCGGCTGAGGTAGGCGAGCGAGTGGCCGGGCCGCGCCGCCCAGACGCCGAGCCCCGTCTCGGCGGCGAGCCGCTCGACGACGCGCGGGCGCGTGGCCTCCTGCAGTACGACGAGGTCGGGCCCGGCCGCGCGGATGGCGGCGGCGAGCTGCGCCTCGCGCCCCTCGCCGCCGTAGCGGACGTTGTAGCTCAGGAGCCTCAAGAGAACTAACCGCCGACCTTCCCGACGAGCGTCAGGTAGGGCTGGCCCAGCCACTCGCCGCGCATCTTCATCCAGACGTCGCGCGTGGCCTGGATGTTGACGGGGCGGTTCACCATCGCCATCAGCCTTTCGCGCAGCGGGACGAGGTTGGGCGCGATGTCGGGGTCTTTGTCGCTGAGGGGCTTGGTGTGGACGCCGGGCAGGTAGAAGCCGTCGAGGATGTACTCGCCGAGAATGTCCGGCCCGACGAGCGTCAGGTCGAGGTCGCTCGTGCCCGGCCCGTCGGCGTCGAAGGGCGCGCCGTCGTCGTAGCGCTCGCCGGTGACGGAGCTGCCGCGCAGCACGACCGCCGTCCCCTCCGGGACGGCCTGACGCACAACGTCGCAGAACTCCTCCAGCCGCCGCTCGTCGCCGCCGAACGCCAGGTTGATTACGCGCTCGCGCATCTCCGCCTCGGTCATCCCCCATGTCTCTTCCGACAAACCGCTCCCCTCCTTGCGCCTTCAGCCCCCTCGACCGAAGGAGCGCGGACTTTCTCGCCCCGCGCCCCTTTTTTACTGCCCGCGCCCGCCGCCGCCGGAGCCGCGCGCCCTACTCGACGTAGGAGCGCGTCAGCTTGCGGAAGTGGTAGCCCATGGCCGCCAGCGTGACGGCGTGCGCGAAGTTCTGGCGGTGCTCGGTGAGCGTGCGCTTCATGTAGCGCCAGAAATCCATCCGCGCGCCGTCGAGCAGCCCGAGCACGAGCGCCACGCGCGCGAAGGCGGCGAGGTCGCTCGCCAGCCGGCTCTTGCGCGGCTCGGGCCCCTGCGTGAGGTGCGACAGGCAGTCGAGCGCGCGCTGGTAGTACTCGGCCGGGCTGTAGATGGTCGAGAGGATTCGCTTGTACCCCTCGACGAGCCGCGCCGTGTCCATGCGCGGGACGAAGTTGAGCCCCGCCTCGTTGTTCTGCCCCTCGCTCTCCTTGAGGAGGCGCCCCTCGCTCTTGAGCCGCCGCCAGAGCTGCGTGTCGGGCAGCGCCGTCAGCAGCCCGACCATCGCCAGCGGGATGGCGCTCTCGCGGATGAAGTCTATCTGCCGGTCGAAGATGTCCTCCGGGTCGTTGTCGAAGCCGACGATGAAGCCGGCCATCACCTCCATCCCGTAAGACTGAATCTTGCGCACCGACTCCAGCAGGTCGCGGCGCGTGTTCTGCCCCTTCTGCGCCTCCTTCAGGCTCTCCTCCACGGGCGTCTCGATGCCGAGGAAGACGCGGCGGAAGTTGGCGCGCCGCATCGCCTCTAGGAGCGCGTCGTCCTCTGCGAGGTTGACGCTCGCCTCGGTGATGAAGGAGAAGGGGCGGCCGCGCCGCTCGTTCCACTCGACGAGGTCGGGCAGCAGGAGCCGGACGTTCTTCTTGTTGCCGATGAAGTTGTCGTCCACGACGAAGACCAGGCCGCGCCAGCCCGTCGCGTAGAGCGCGTCCAGCTCGGCCAGCACCTGCCCGTTGGTCTTGGTGCGCGGGACGCGGCCGTAGATTTCGATGATGTCGCAGAACTCGCAGCTGAACGGGCAGCCGCGCGAGTACTGGATGCTCATCGCGCTGTAGCGGTCGAGTTCGGCCAGACGGAAGTGCGGGACGGGCGTCGAGGTGAGGGCGGGGCGCTCCGCCGGGTGGTAGACGCGCTTCGGCTCGCCGCGTTCGAGGTCGGCGAGGAATTCGGGCAGCGTCGCCTCGGCCTCGCCGGCGAAGATGTGGTCGGCCTCGGGCAGGCGCTCGGCGCTCGTCGAGACGTACGGGCCGCCGACGACGACGCGCTTGCCCAGCGCCTTGGCGCGCGAAACGACGCGCTCCAGCGACTCCTTCTGCACGATCATCGCGCCGGCGAAGACGATGTCCGCCCACTCGATGTCCGAGTCCTTCAGCCGCCGGACGTTCATGTCCACCAGCCGCCGCTCCCAAGCCTCGGGCAGCATCGCCGAGACCGTCAGCAGCCCCAGCGGCGGGAACGGCGACCGCTTGCCCTCGAACTTCAGCGCGTGGCGGAAGCTCCAGTACGTTTCGGGGAATTCAGGGTAGACCAGCAGCACCTTCATCTCGCTCCTCCTCACACGCCGCGTGTCTGCGCGCGACGCCGCCCGGCGGCGGCGTCGCGCGGCTCCAAAGGGGGAAGCCCGGGGACGGGGGAACGAGGTCGGGGGTCGGTCTTCAGTCGCCGCTCGACGCCTGGGCGGTCACGGCGCCCGCGGACTCGGTCCGCGCGCGCTTGCGCGCCTTGCGCCACGTCTTGAAGCCCTCGCGCGCCAGCGAGCCGATGACGGCGCGGTTGTCGTAGAGCAGCTTCGCCCACGCGCGCCTGGTCATCTGCGGGAAGTAGATGCCGCGGAAGAAGAGGCGCGCGACGAAGATGCTGAGGCGGTGCTGAATGTGGTGGTCGGCGACCGACTCCAGGGCGCGGCGGTTGCGCTCGGGGCTGTAGGACGCCTCCCACGCGCGCCGCGTCTCGAGCCGCGCCTCCTCGATCGTCATCTTCAGCGGCGCGTGCGCCATCACGAACGGCGCGAAGTCGAGCCAGTGCTTCGGCCGCGCCAGCCTCCCGGCCTTCTCCAGACGCTCGTAGAGCGGCGTGGCCGGGAACGGCGTCAACTGGCCGAAGACGGGCAGCCCCGGCGGCCACGTCTCTATCTCGCGCACCGTCCGGTCGGCCACCCCCACCGTGTCGTTGTCCATCCCGAAGATGAAGGAGGTGATGGCGTAGACGTTCCGGCGCGCGAGCCGTTCGAGCACCGCGCCGTACTCGCCGGGCTTCGAGAAGTTCTTGTTGACGTCGGCCATGTTGGCCGGGTCGATGGACTCCATGCCGATGAAGACCCACTTGCCGCCCGACTCGGCGATGAGGTCAACCAACTCCTCGTCGCGCAGCAGGTTGGCGCTGATCTGCGCGACCCAGGGGAGCTGCGCGCCCGCCGCGATGATGTCGCGCAGCAGCGACTTCACGCGCTTGACGTTGATGGCGAGGTTGTCGTCAATGAAGAAGACGGCTATCTGCCCGCGCTCGCGCCGCGCGCGCTCCTTGAGCCTGAGCAGCTCTTCGACCACCGACTCGTTGGTGCGGAACCGGATGGAGTCGCCGAAGAAGCCCGTCACCGTGCAGAACTCGCAGCCGTAGGGGCAGCCGCGCCCCGTCTCCATCGGCACGACGTGGAACTTGCCCCAGCCGCCGCCCAGGCGCTTCAGCAGCGGCTGCGCGACCTTGGGCACGAGGTTGAACTGTTCGAGTTCGAGCGTCTCCCAGGGGATGTGCGGGTAGGGCTTGAGGCTCGGCTTGAGGTCGTTGCCCTTGGCGTCGCGCTCGGGCTCGTAGACCTCCTTCAGCCGCCCGCGGGCGGCGTCCTCGACGATGAGCGGCCAGGTGTCGTCGGCCTCGCCGAGCGCGACGGCGTCGGCGTGGCGCGGGCCGCCGTCGCGCCCCAGCGCCTCGTCCGGACATTCCGTGACGTGCGGGCCGCCCATCACGACCTTGACCCCGGCGGCGCGCAGCGCGTCGGCGACGCGGTAAGCCTTGGCTATCATGCGCGTCATCGCGCCGATGCCGACGAGCCCGACGCCCTGCTCGCGCGCGAAGCGGACCAACTCCTCGTCGTCCATCGCGCGCGCGTTGCCGTCTATGAGGATGACCTCGTGCCCCGGCGGGGTGATGGACTGGAGGAGGAACATCCAGAGGTGAGGCATGAAGTTGCGCGTCACGCCGTTGTCAGGGTTGTAAAGTAGTATCTTCAAATCGCCTTCTTCCTGTTCACCGGCCGGTCCGGAACGTCAGTTTAACTGGGGCATGACCTTCGGGGGAAAGAAACGAAAAACACACCGCGGGGCCGGGCAATTCCCACTTACGCGAGCTTTGCGTGAGCGGCCGAGAGTATAACAGATGTGTGCTACAGCACGCACGGGCATCTTCAGGACGGGCTCTTCTCGCCGGGCAGCTTGGCCTCGGGCGCCCCCTCGCGCGCCGCCGCGTGCTCGATGACGGCGTTGACCTTGCCCCCGACGAGGATGGCCGCGCCCGTCAGGTAGAACCACAAGAGCAGGATGATGACCGCGCCCAGAGAGCCGTAGGTCACGCTGTAGCTGTCGAAGTAGCGCAGGTACAGGCGGAAGACGAACGAGACGAGCAGCCACAGCAGCACGCCCGCCAGCGAGCCCGGCGTGATCCAGTACCACTTCTGGTGGCGCAGGTCGGGCGCGCAGTAGTAGATGAGCGCGAAGGCGAAGAGGACGAAGCCCAGGACGATGGGCCACTGGATGACGCTCCACACGGCGACGAACGCCCCGCCGAGGTCGCCGCGCTTCGCCATCCCCTCGCCTATCTCCCCGCCGTAGAGCACCAGCGCCAGCGCCGAGATGATGAGCGCCGCCAGCGCCGCCGTCAGCCCCAGCGAAATCAGCCGCACCTTCCACCACGGCCGCGACTCGCGCACGCCGTAGGCGCCGTTGAGCGTGTCGGCCACCGCGCCCATCCCGAACGACGCGAACCACAGCGCCGCCAGCAGCCCGAAGGAGAGCTTGCCGCCGCCCGCCCCCTCCGTAATCTCCTTGACGGTCTCGCGGACGAGCTGCGAGGCCGTGCTCGGCGCGATGCTCGCGAGGTAGTTGAGGAGGTTGCTGCGCAGCTCCGTCCCCGCCTCGGCGAAGTAGCCGAGCACCGACGTCAGGAAGAGGAGCAGCGGGAAGAGCGCCAGCAGGAAATAGTAGGAGAGCGCCGCCGAGCGCGTCAGCAGGTCGCCCTCGTAGACGTCGCCCCAGACGCGCGCGCCGAGTTCGCGCCACTTCAGCCCGCCCAGCCGCCAGACGGACTGGATCGCCTTCTTGTCTTTACTGTCCATTCAACCCGAGGCGGCGTCGGCGCGAGCCCCGCGCCCTGCAAGCCGGCGAACGTCCGGTAGAAAAAGAGCCCGTAAAAGCGAACAGGCGCGTCAGCCTTGGGGGCCTCGCGCCTGTTCTTATGTGGCTCACTGTCCTCACCCCAGCAAACCACTGAGCGGACACTTTCAGCATCCGCCCGGTTGAACACACAATACACCAAACTCCCCCGCTCGTCCAGCGGCCTCTTAAAATTTATCTCGGGACGCCCCGCGCGGGCGGCGGGGCGGCGGGCGTGCGGGCGTAATTTTCCGCAGCGACTCGGTGAAATTCCTCACCGCGGCCGACGGGCTCGTCATAATCCGCCCCGAAAACCTATCTACTTTTCCCGGCGCGCCCGCCGCCGCCGCTCAAAGGTCGGAAGGGCCGCACGGCGGGGCGCGCACGCGGCCGGCGGCGCGCCGGTTTGAGGCCGGGGTCAGAAAAAAGGATGAACGAGAGCCGCCTCTCGGCCGGCGGCGCGGGCGGCGCGCCGGGCGACGAGCACTTGCGCCGCGCGGGCGCCCGCCCTAAGCCTCGCTCCGCATCTACGCGTGGGCGGGCGCTGGCGGGCGTGGCGCGGATTCTGTTTATAATGGGCGCCGTCCTGAAGCTCTGGCCTGAAGTCTGTCGAAGGTTAAAGGGGGGAGTATTGGTGTCGTCCCGTCTGACGGTGAAGAAGAGCAACATCTACGGCAAGGGGTGCTTCGCGCTGGAGCACTTCCCCGCGCGGAAGAAGATCGCCGACTACGAAGGCGAGTTGCTGCGTGGCGCGCGCAAGATTCAGGCGCGCCTGCGCAAGCAGGACGCCATCAAAATCATCCAGCTCAACGACGAGACGGCCGTTGACGGAGCCGTCGGCGGCAACGAGACGGCCTACATCAACCACTCGTGCGACCCCAACGCCTTCATGCGCATCCTGCCCGGCGAGCGCGTCGCCATCTTCGCGCGCCGCGACATCGAGCCGGGCGAAGAGCTGACGATAGACTACCGCGACCCCGACCACCCGGAGGTCTGCAAGTGCGGCGCGGCCAACTGCCGCTCCAACCGCCGCCGCCGCCGCGGGGGCGACTGACAAAAAAAACTTAGGCGCGCGCGACGCGGGGGCGCGGCCTGAAGTCAACAAGGCTTCAGGCCGCGCCCCCGC
>DASVUF010000072.1:0-4355 GCA_036387195.1 Pyrinomonadaceae bacterium
GCCCTCGTCCTCAGCCGAAAAATTTAGCTCTCCGAGGTCGAGCAGCTCGGTCTCGACGCCGGGGCGCTTCGCCAGCTCGGCGTGGACGAACCGCGCGACGTGCCCGCTCATGCGCCCGCGCCTCACCGTGCCGAGGACGACGGGGACGAAGAGTGGTCGCGTGTCTGTCATGGCCCTCCTCTCACGCCGGCGTCGCGCGCAGCTCTCCGAGCGCGTCGACGAGGCGCTCGATGTCGGACTCGTCGTTGAAGAAGTGCGTGGCGGCGCGGAAGCCCTCGGGCTTGATGGTGACGGCCACGCGCTGGCGCGAGAGGTGTCTGACGGCCTCGCGCGGGTCGGCGGCGCGCACCAGCGTCTCGGCCGAGCGCCAGCGCTCGTCGCCGAGCGGCGAGAGCACCTCCCAGCCGGCCGCGCCCAGCGCTTCGGTCAGGCGGCGGTTGACGGCCAGCGCGCGGCGCTCTATCTCGGCCTGGCCGATTTCGAGGAGGCGGCGGGCGGCCTCGCCCAGCGCGAAGATGCCCGCGAAGTGCGGGCAGCCCAGCTCGGCGCGGGCGGCGGCGTCGCCGCGCAGCACGTAAGAGTCGTTGCGCATCGCGAACGGGTCTTCGACGCTCATCCAGCTCACGGCGCGCGGCCGCGTCTTCGCCAGCAGCTCGCGCGAGAGGTAGACGAAGCCCGCGCCGTAGCCGGCCAGCATCCACTTGTGCCCGGTCGAGCAGAGCGCGTCAATCCCCATCCGCTTGACGTCAACGGGCAGCACGCCCGCCGACTGGCTCGCGTTGACGACGAAGGGGCTGCGCCCCTTCCCCGCGCCGACCTCCTCGACGGGCATCCGCAGGCCGTTCGAGTACTGGACGTGGCTGAGGCAGATGACGCTGCGGGCGTCGCCGCCGGCCGCGGCCAGCACGTCCTCGGCGCGCACGACGCCCCCGCGCGGCCTGACCATGCGGACGCCCAGGCCGCGGTGGAGCCACGGCACGGTCGTCACGGGGAACTCCAGCTCGCACGAGACGACGCGCGCCGCGCCCCCGAGCGCGTCCGCGATGAGGTTCATGCCCGCCGACGTGTTGGTCGTGAAGGCGACCTCTTCGGGTTCGGCGTTGATGAGCCGCGCCACGTCGGCCCGCGCCCGCTCGCGCCGCGCCAGCCAGTGCTCCCAGAGGCGGTCGCCCGACTCCATCGTCTCGCGGTAAAAGCCGGCCGCCGCCTCGGCCACGCGGCGCGAGACGGGCCCGGCGCCGGCGCTGTTGAGGTAGGCGAAGGTCTGCGTGACGGGGAACTCCGCGCGCAGGGCCGCCCAGTCGGGGGCGGCGCCCGCAGGCGCGCCCGCTGCCTTAGCTTCTGTGGTCATGTTTCGCGCGTGCTTGACGCTCGCCACCTCACGGACTATCTTCGCTAACACTCACCGCGGACATAAATTTTTCGGACGGAGCGAAAGACCAGATGCCACAGACGACGGTCGCCCCGGCGTGGGCGATCCCCGGCTACCTCGAAGCGCGCGAGGGGCGGCTCTTCATCGGCGGCGCGGACTCGGCGGAGCTGGCGCGCGAGTTCGGCTCGCCGCTCTTCGTCTTCTCCGAGAGCCGCGTCCGCTCGAACGTCGGGCGGCTGAAGGCGGCCGGCGAGCGCGCGGGCCACCCCGTCCGCTTCTTCTACGCCTCGAAGGCCAACTCGACGATGGGGCTGCTCGCAGTCGTCCGCGACTCCGGCATCGACTGCGAGGTCAACAGCGGCGGCGAGCTGTTCAAGGCGCTGCGCGCCGGCTTCCGCCCCGACCAGATAGTCTTCAACGGCACGAGCAAGACCGAGCAGGAGGTGGACGAGGCCGTCGCCGCGGGCATCTACTCCATCAACGTCGACTCGGTCTACGAGATAGAGCTGATTGAAGCACGCGCCCGGCACTTGGGCAAGCGCGCCCGCGTCGCGCTCCGCCTCGTCCCCGAGATAGGCACGCGCTCGCACCTCGGGCTCCAGACCGCGCTGATGACCTCGAAGTTCGGCATCACCTCGGCGGAAGTCCTCGAAGCCTTCCGCCGCGCGCTGCGCTCGCCCGACCTGCTCCACGTCTCCGGCATCCACATCCACGTCGGCTCGCAGACGCCCGACGTCGAGCCGTACGCCGCCGCCTTCAAGACGATGTGGGAGCACCTGAAGGCCGTCCACGAGGAGTCGGGGCACGCGCTCGAACACATCAACCTCGGCGGCGGCATCCCCGTCAACTACCTGCGCGACCGCTCGCAGGCCGACGAGCTTCCCCGGGGCGAGCGCGAGATGCTCGGGGCCGAGCTTGAGCCGGCCGACGTGCTCGCGGCGGCGCTCAGGGCCGCGCGCGACTCGGCGCGCGACGCGCGGGCCTCGCACCTGCTCGAAGGCGTGACCATCCTTCTGGAGCCGGGCCGCAGCGTCATCGCCGACGCGGGGACGCTGCTCACGACCGTCCGCAACATCAAGCGGCGGCCCGAGACGGGCGACGTCTGGCTGCTGACCGACGCCGGCTTCAACCTCCTGCTCTCGATGACGACCTACAAGTGGTACTACCACGTCGTCTCGGCCTCGCGCGCCGACGCGCCCGCCGACGAGCCCTACAAGCTGGCCGGCCCGCTGTGCGACTCCGGCGACGTCTACTTCGACATCGAGCGCGGCGGCCGCCTCCCGGACTACCGCAGACTGCCCGGGGGCGTGGGGCCGGGCGAGCTGCTCGCGCTGCTCAACACCGGCGCCTACACCGTCGCGCAGATGTTCCCGTACAACGGCCGCCCGCTCCCCGCCGTGGCCCTCGTCCGCGAAGGCGGCCGCGCCGAACTCATCCGCCGCCGCGACACCTACGAAGACCTGCTCGCCAACGAGGTCTGGTAGCGGGCGGCCGCGCCCGGCGAGGGAGACTCCATGTCCGAAGCTCAGAACAGAAACTTGACGCTGGTGCGCGGGCTCGGGCTCGTCGCGGCGGTGTCCATCATCCTCGGGAACGTCATCGGGACGGGCGTCTTCCTCAAGGCGCGGGTGATGACGTGCAACGTCGGCACGCCGGGGATGGTGCTGACGGTGTGGGTCGCGGCGGGGCTGCTGAGCCTGGCGGGCGCGCTGACCTACGCCGAGCTGGCGGCGATGATGCCGCGCGCGGGCGGCGAGTACGTCTTCATGCGCGAGGCTTACGGGCGCGGCGCGGGCTTCCTCAGCGGGTGGATGCAGATTCTCATCGCCAAGACGGGGTCGCAGGCGTCGGTCGCGCTCATCTTCGCCGCCTCGCTCAACGACCTTTCGGGGAAGGCGGTCGAGGGGTGGAGCGGCTACGGCGTGCAGTTGACGGCCGTGCTCGTCATCGTCGTCATCACGCTGCTCAACTGCGCGGCCGTCAGGGTCAGCGGGTGGGTGGCGACGGCGCTGACGTGCGTCAAGGTGGCGCTCGTCCTCGGCGTCGGGTTCGGGGCCTTCGTGCTGGCGCAGGGCAGTTGGGGGCACTTCGCGCTCGCCAACGCGGGCGGCGCGTGCGAGGGCGTGAGCCCCGGCGCGATGCTCGGCGTGGCGGGCTTCGGCGCGGCGATGCTGGGCGCGCTGTGGGGCTACGACGGCTGGAACAACCTGACCTTCGTCGCGGGCGAAATCAAGAACCCGCAGCGCAACGTGCCGCTGGCCCTCATCGGCGGCACCATCCTCATCATGCTGCTCTACGTCTTCATCAACGCCGCCTACTTCTACGCGCTGGCGCCGACGGCGGTGGCCGGCGTCTCGGCCAACTCCTCGGTGGCGGCCGAGGTGACGAACTCCTTCATGGCGCCCTTCAGCGCCTCGGCCAAGGCGCTGGTCGCCGGGCTGGTCGCCGCGGCGCTGATGGCCTCGTCGGTCGGCACGCTCCACACCTCGGTCCTGACGGGCGCGCGCGTCCCCTACGCGATGGCGCGTGACGGCCTCTTCTTCGACAACCTCTCGAAGGTGTCGGAGAGGACGCGCGTCCCCGCGCGCGCCGTGCTGGCGCAGGGGCTGTGGGCGTGCGCGCTCGTCCTCATCCTCCAGCGCTTCGACAAGCTGACGGACTACGTCGTCTTCGGCTCCTACATCTTCTACGGGCTGGTGACGGCCTCCATCTTCGTCTTCCGCCGCCGCCAGCCGCACGCCGAGCGGCCGTACCGCGCGTGGGGCTACCCCGTCGTGCCCGCGCTCTTCCTCGTCGTGACGGGCTACCTGCTGATTAACACCTTCTGGGCCGCGCCGACCGAGGCGCTCTTCGGCCTCCTGCTCATCGGGCTAGGCTTCCCCGTCTACTACCTCTTCTTCCGCGGCCGCCCCGCGGTCAACGCCGCCGAGCCTCCGGAAGAGGGCTGACCGCCGCAGACGCGTTGACGCGGGGCGCGGGGGGG
>DASVUF010000073.1:0-25078 GCA_036387195.1 Pyrinomonadaceae bacterium
GACCGGCTGGCCGAAGGGCGTCATCGCCTCGCGCGGCGGAATCGCAAACCACATCCAGGCCCTCCGCAGCCTCTACCCGCTGGGGCCGGACGACGCAGTCCTTCAACTCACCCCAATCGGCTTCGACGCGTCCCTCTGGGAGTTGCTCGGGCCGCTCTCGGCGGGCGCGCGTCTCGTCTCGCTTCCGCCGGAGGCGCACGGCGCCCCGAACCGCATCGTCGAGTGGATGGCGCGCGAGCGCGTCACGGCCATTCAGGTCGTCCCTTCCCTCCTGCGCCCGCTGCTCGACGAGCCGGGGCTCGACCGCTGTCGGCGCCTGCGCCGCGTCTACTGCGGCGGCGAGCCGCTCTCGCCCGAACTCGCGCGACGCTTCCGCAACCGCTCGGACGCGGAACTCGTCAACCTGTACGGGCCGACCGAGGCGACCGTTGACGTCACGTCCTGGCGGTGCGCGGAGGAGCCGGACGGCCGCGACATCCCTATCGGTCACCCCGTGCCGGGCGTGTGCGCCTACGCGCTCGACGCGAACATGGAGTTGGTCCCCGACGGCGTTCCCGCCGAACTCTACGCGGGCGGCGCGGGGGTGGCGCGCGGTTATCTGAACGCGCCGGGCGAGACGGCCGAGCGTTTCGCGCCAAATCCTTTCGGCGCCGCCGGCTCGCGCTTATACCGCACAGGGGACCGCGTGCGGCGGCGCGCGGGGGGCGAGTTCGAGTTCGGGGGGCGCTTCGACGCCCAGGTTAAGCTGCGCGGGCAGCGCATCGAACTCGGCGAGATAGAGGTCACGCTCAAGGGGCGCCCCGACGTCGCGGACGCGGTGGTGGCATTGTCGGCGCCGCCCGCGGGAGAGCCGCGTCTGGTGGCGCTGGTCGTGCCCCGCGGCCCGGTTACGATTGAAGAGCTTCGCCACTACCTGGGGGCGAGGCTGCCTTCGGCGCACGTCCCGGCCGTCATCCGCCTGGTGGACGCGCTCCCGCTCAGCGCCACCGGCAAGGTTGACCGGCGCGCAGTCGCCTCCGTGGCCGAGCAGCTCCACGACACGCCCCCCGAGCCGCCGCGCCCCGGCGAAGAGACGCTCATCGCCGAAGTGTGGTCCGCAATCCTCAAGGTCGAGCAGATAGGGCGGGCCGATAATTTCTTCGAGCTGGGCGGACACTCCCTGCTCGCCATGCAGGTCGTCGCGCGCCTGCGCGAGGTGCTCGGGCTCGAACTGCCTCTTCAGCAACTCTTCATGACGCCGACCGTGAGCGGCCTGGCGGCGTGGGTCGCCGAGATACGTTCGCAGGCCGGCGCCCAATGAAGGCCGACCCCGTCGCCCGGCGCGGGGCGCGGCGCGGCGCCGCTCACGAGAGCCGGATGACGAGGGCGAAGGACTGCGGCAGCAGTACGCGGAAGGCGCGCACGACGACCTCCACCTCGCCGGCCGGGACGCCCTCCCAAGTGACCTGCTCCACGTTGTTCGCGCGGTCGAACTGCGTGGACGCCGGCGGGTGGTTGCCGTGGCGCTCCTCGCCGCCCGCGGCGCGCACTATCAGGTCGAGGTCGTTCTGCAAATTCTCGCCGGGCATGTCCGTCCAGACGAGCGTGACCTTCAGGCTCGTCCGCGGGGCGGCGACCGCGACGCGCGCCGACGCCTCCTCGCCCGTCTCAAGCTCTTCCCCCTCGTCGCGGAACTCGACCGTCTCGTTCTCGGCGAGGGGCCCGACCGTCCTCGCCAAATCCACGCGGCCGAAGCCCGCCGAGCGGTTGGGAATCTCGGCCGCCTCGGACGGGACGTACTGCCCGCTGATGTTCGTCGCGCCGTTGATGAGCATCGCCTTGACGAGCGCCGCGCTCGGGCGCTCGACGCCGCGCGCCTGCAAAAACTCCCTGACGACGGCCGCGCAGCCGGCGACGAGCGGCGCGGCCATGCTAGTCCCCCCGTTGAAGAAGTAGAGCGGGTCGTCGGTCAGCCCCCAGCCGCCGCCGGCGGCGGCGCGCGAGCGCGCCGAGAGGATGGCCGTGCCGGGCGCGACGACGTCCGGCTTGATGCGGCCGTCGCGCGTCAGCCCGCGGCTGCTGAAGGCGGCCATGCCCTCGGGGTTGTCGGCCACGAGGTCGTTGGCGATGGGCGAGACGGGAAAGTCGGACGGCCACTTCTGCCCGTAGCGCACCCCGAAGGCGGGCCGGTTGCTCTCAGAGGCCCCGACCGTCAGGCAGTTCTTGGCCGTGCCCGGCGCGCCGACCGAGCCGGGGTCAACCACCCCGCTGGAGCTGCCGTCGCGCCCCTCGTTGCCCGCCGAGAAGCAGACGAACATGTCGCGGTGCTCGCGGACGAACTCGTCCACCTCGCGCGACCTCTGCTTGTAGCTGCCGTCGCCGCGGCGGTCGCCCCAGGAGTTGGTGTGGACGCGCGCGCCGTCGTCGTTATACGGCGGCGAGAAGAGGTCGTTGAGGTCGAGCGGGATGCCGCGCAGCCGCCCCGCGCCGTCGAGCACCGACTGGAAGACCAGCCGCGCGCGCGGGGCCGCGCCGCGCACGCTGCCCAGCGTGGCCGACGTCCCGTCGCCGAGCACCGAGCCGGCGACGTGCGTCCCGTGCCCGTGCGGGTCGCTGGCCGTCGCGCGCCCCAGCGCGTAGAGCTTCGCCACGCGCCCCGCGAACGCCGGGTGGACGTCCGTCGTCGAGCCGAGGTCGAAGCCCGTGTCGCAGACCGCGACGACCTGCCCCTCGCCCGCGAGCCGCGCCTCGGCGTGCGTCACGTCGGCGCGCATGATGCCTATCGCCACCGTGTTGTGGAGCTTGGCGGGGACGAACTCCTCGATGTGCCGCACCTCGTCAACGGCCGCGAGGTCTTCGAGCGACTGCGGCGGCACGGACATCCGCACCTTGCGCGCGCTGACCTCCAGCTCGGCCGGGTCGAGCCCGGCGGCGGCCGCCAGCTTGTCGCGGAGGTCGCGCGCGTCCACGTTGGCCTGCACCACCACCTCCACCTCCAGCGGCTCCTGCGACATCGAGATTTCCGGCCCGGCGGCCGTCAGGAGGTTCTCGACCCGCACGTCGGGCGGGCTCGCGCGCAGCGACGGGTTTATCTTGAAGCCGCGGAGGTAGACGTTCGCCCACGTCACGTAGGGCAGGTCGCCGAGGGCCGCGAGGTCGGGCGAGGGGTAGTAAAGCAGGTAGGTGTTCTCCGGGACGTACTCAAGGATTTTCGCGCCCAGGCCCGCCAGCTCGGCCTTCTGGGCCCTGTCGAGCGGCCGCGCCGTCTGCATGAGGACGTAGTCGGACTCGGAGCTGTCCGCCGAAATCAAGTCCGCCGAGGCCAGCTCGGGGCCTTGCCCCTCGGGGTCGAGGGTGATGCCGTTGATGGTGATGCTCGCCATGAATTCTCCTCGTGCGGGCGGCCGGGTGACGGGAAGGTCGGGGGCGGCGCTCGGCTCGGGCCCCGCGAGAAAGGCGGCACACTATACATAGGGGGCGCGCCCGAATCAACGGCCCCGCGCCGCGGGCCGCGGGCGCGGGGGCGCGCGGCTCAGAAGGTCAGGAGGCGCGCCTCGCCGGGCGAGTCGGCGACCCACTCGACGCGGTGCGCCTCGGTCAGGTCGGGCGTCTCCCAGCGCGCGGTGAGCTTGCGGATGACCTCGGCCGGGACGGCGTCGTCGCGCTCGCGGTTCTGCGCGTAGAGCCGCGCCTCGGGCGCCTCGACGTAGACGATGCGGACGCGCGCGTTGTAGGCCGAGAAGAGGTTGATTGACAGCTCGCGCATCTGCCGGCTGACGTTGGTCGCGTTCCAGACGAAGCCCTGCTTCCGCCTCAGGAACTCGCGCGCCGCCTCGCGCGCGCGCGACACGACCGGCCCCTGGTTCGCGGTCGGCGAGACGCCCGCCTGTCGGCGCAGCGCGTCGAGCGAGACGACGGGCCAGTCCGGCAGGTTCTCCGCCACCCAGAAGTCCTTGCCCGCGCCGGGCAGCCCCGACATCATCACGACCTCGCAGGCCGTGTCGTCGAAGGCCGCGTAGTCGGGGTCGCGCCCCTCCCTGCGGAAGTAGAGGAAGCGGCTGTGGTCGTTGGCGAAGCGCCGCGGCCCGCGCAGGCATTCGTGCTCCTCCGCGTACTCGGCGAAGAGCGCGACGTTGTCGAGCATCCGCCGCCCGTCGGCGCAGACGCGGCCGCGCGCGTCGGCCTCGGCCAGGAGCGCGAGCAGGTCGCAGCGCGCCGTCTGGCTGACCTCGTAGAGCGTGCGGCGGCCGTCCGGTTTGTCTATCAGGAAGAACGGAATCTGGTGGAAGCGGATGAGGGCGGCGACCTGCTCGCGCGCCGCGAAGGGCGCGCCCATCTCCCACAGCAGCACGCGCGCGGCGACGGCCCCGCGCTTCGAGTGGCCGCGGCTGGTGACGCGCCCGTCCTCGACCCGCGTGCAGGCCGGCTTGGCGACGTCGTGCAGCAGCGCCGCCGTGAAGACGACGCCCCGCTCGGCTTCGGGCAGCGCGCGCCAGGCGGGCAGCGAGACGAGCGCCTCGGCCACCATCCGCGTGTGGACGAGCACGTCGCCCTCCGCGTGGTGCACGGCGTCCTGCGGGCAGCCGGCCGTCTGCGCCACGGCCGGGAGTTCGCGCTCGACGAGCGCCCAGTCGAGCCGGTAGTCGGGCGGCTGCGGGAGCCACGGGAAAGAGAGTCGGTCGCTCATGAGAGATGGTCGCCCGTTCATACTCGCGGCGCGAACAGGTCAACGCCCTCGCGCAGTTGGTTGGGGATGACGGGCCGGTTGAGCCAGTGTTCGCCCGAGTCGTCCACGGCCTGCGTGAAGCCCGGGCGCACGAACTTGAACCGCCCGGCGACGCGCCCGCCCTCCTCGACCTTGACGTAGAGCCCTTCCATCAGACCCGCCGCGTCCGTCTCGCCGAGCGCGCGGCCGGCGTCGAGCCCGCGCGACTCGCAGACGCGCGCCAGCGCCTCGCGCCACCCCGGCGACTGGAAGCCGGAAGGGCCGACGAGCGCCGCGAGCCGCGCCGCGCCCGGCGCCGGGCCCGCGTAGAGCACCGGCGCGCTGTGGACGGGCGCGCCCGCCAGAAGCTCGCGCCGCGCCTCGGTCGAGAGGAAGCGCCCCGTCTCTTTGTCCAGCACGTCGAACTCGAAGAAGTAGTGCGGCAGCGCGTCGTAAAAGATTGTGTGCTTGGCGTAGAGCCACTCGCCGTACATGACGAAGCGTTTGCCGAGCGCCTCCCACAGCGCGCCGCGGACGGAGCCGGCCCAGGCCTTGAGCAGCCCGAAGTGGCGCTCGCGCGGGCCGCCGTCGAGGAAGTGTCCGCGGCTCTGTAGCAGGAGGCGTCCGTCGTCGCCGAAGCTGACGGCCGAGTTGGCGCCGTCCAGCTTCTCCTCGACCACGAGCCGCGAGCCGGCGAGGTGTGCGAGCGAGACGACGCTCAGGTCCTCGTCGCCGGGCTGGAGCCGCGAGCCGGTCAGGTGCGGCGTGCGCGGGTACTTGTGGAGCCTGTGCATCGCCCCTCACACCCTGACGACGGCGACCATGTGGTTGAGCACGTGCTCTATCTTCACGCCGCGCGCCCCCGCGCCGAGGAAGAGCGCTTCCAGGCCGCGCGCGTCGAAGAGGTTGACGTGCTCGGGGTTGTCGTCCTCCTTCGAGGGGACGGAGGCGACGACGTGCCGGCGCGCCACGCGGACGGCCTCGGCCGCGGCCCTCCGCGGCGCGGCGAGGTGTTCGAGCACTTCGAGCGCCGTCACCACCTCGACGGAGTCGTCCTCAAGCTCAAGCCGCTCGGCGTCCATCAGCAGCGCGCGCAGGTTCGCCACGCCGCCCTCGGCGACGGCCGCCACGTCGGCGACGCGGACGGGGTTGACGTCAATCGAAGTCACCTCGACGTGCGGGAACGCGTCGAGCAGCGGCCAGAGGAAAGTCCCGCGGCCGCTGCCCACGTCGAGCAGGCTCGAAGGCGCCAGCCCGCGCAGCGCCCCGAGCACTTTGCGGACGCGCGGAAGCTCCGTGTTGCGCTTGAACTTGTGCAGCCGCAGGCCGGCGGCGAGCCCCGCCCGGATGACTTCGTCGTCGGGGAGTCGCGCCACGGCGCGGCCCAGCCTGCCGCGCACGAACGCGGCGGCGAGGCGCGTGAAGTACCGCTCGTCGGCGTAATCTTTGACCTCGGGCTCTGACATCTCTGAAGGCGCGCGCGCTTTAAGGCCGGGGCGCGTCCGGGGCGGGCGCGGCCGCGCCGCCCGCGAGCCAGACCCACTCGGGGCTGCACCGCCCGTCACGGCGCCTGCCGTACAGGCTGACCGCGGCGCCGCCCTCCGCCGCCCGCGTCAGCAACTCCTTCACGCGCCCCTCGTTGCCGAAGGCGGTGACGACCTCGCGCCCCTGCGGCGCGTCGTCCACCACGCCGAAGGAGGCGTACCAGGAGACGGGGCTGCACACGCTCCGCGCGCCGCCGGCCGCGATTGTCAGCCTGACGTCCTTGGACTGCCCCACGTCCGCCCACTCGTAGGAGACGAGCGCGCCGCTCAGGACGGGCGCGCGCGTCGAGAGGTCGGGGGCGAAGGGCCGCCGGCCCGGCCGCGGGTTGACGGGCCTCCTGTTGGGCCTGCTCGTGAACCTCGTGTAGAGCGGGTAGGCGCGCGCGCCGTGGCGGCCCTCGACCCTGCGCCAGCGCCCGCCCTCGGCCTCGTACAGGTTGGTTACCCAGTAGCCGCGGTCGAAGTTCATGTAGACCAGCTCGGCGCGGCCGTCGCCGTCGAGGTCAACGAGGTCGAAGAGGCCGCGGCCGTCCTCCTCGAAGTAGCCGTCGGCCTCGAAGGGGACGGGGCGCCCGCGCGCGTCGAAGGTGACGGCGAAGAGGTGGCTCGTCGGCGCGAGCCCGTTGCCGCCGGTCGGGAAGACGAGAATCAGGTCCTGCGTCCCGTCGCGGTCGAGGTCGCCCGCGTAGAAACGCGACCTGTGCGCGAAGTCGCCCGGCCGCACGCTCCACGCCGCGCCGCCGCGGTCGGCGCCCCTGATGAGCAGCCGCCCGTCCTCGTCCCTCTCCCAGCGCGCCCCCGACGGCCCGACGCCGAGCAGGCCGGGCGGCGCCGCCGCCGTCGCGCCGCCTCCCGCCTCCTGCGCGTTCGCCGCGTCCGCCGCGCCGAGCAGGCGGACGGGAAAGCGTCGCGCCATCTCGCGGTCGCTCAAGGGGAGGTACGACTGGCTCTCCTGGCGCGCCGGGCAGTAGGCCGGCGAAAGCAGCGCGAGGGCCAGCGCCGCCAGCGCCAGCCTCGTTCTTGTCCGCGTTCCTGTCCGTGTTCTTGTCCGCGTTCCTGTCCGTGTCTGAGGCATCCGAAGTTGTCCCTGAACGTCCACGTCGTTCGGCGCGTGACGCGCGCCACGCCCCGCCCGGTCGCCCGGCGCCGGCGGCCGTGTGCGCGCGTTGCGGCGGCTTTCGCGGCCGGCTCGCGGAGGCGGGCCGAGCCCGCAAAGCACCCGGCGGTTCTCTTCCGGGCGCTATGATACCTCCGACCCGCCCTGACTCGCCCGCCCCGGCGTACGAAGTGACGAAAAAGGCCCGAAGAACCTCGTCGGCTCTTCGGGCCTTTCCCTTTAATCCGTCCGGCTCTCCGGACGAGACTCGGCGGCGGCCGTCACTTCATTTCGAGCTTTTCGTTCTCGCCGGGCTGCGCCGGCTCGCCCGCGATGAGCGACGAGACGAGGCTGACGGCGTGCGCGACGAGCGACTGCGAGCCGTCCCAGTACTCCGCGCGACTGACCGTCACCTTGAGCAGCGCGATGTCGGGCGTGTCCACGCCTTCGGGGAACCACGCCTTGAGGTGCGGCTTCCAAAGCTCCTGAATCTTCGAGCGGTCGCGCACGACCTCCGCCTGCCCCGAGAGCGACGCGTAGAGCTGCCCGTCCGTGTCCGCGAAGCTGGCGTTGACCTCCGGCGCGCGCCCGACCTCGTCCACCTTGTGCGAAGAGCCGTAGGTGAAGAACCAGAGGTCGCCGTCGAACTCCACCTCGCGGTTGTTCGACATCGGCCGGCTGTGCATCCCGCCCCGCTCGTCCACGGTCGTCAGCATGCAGATGTCAACCGCCTTGACTATCTCGCGCAGCTTCGAGAGCTTCTCCCCGTGCGTCAAAGTCTTGTCCGCCATCGTTCCCCTCCCCCTTAGTTAGTGTGCGCGCGCCTCCGCGCCGGCCGCCTCAGCCGCCCACGCCGAGCGCGTGGAGCATGCGCCAGTGGTCGCCCTCGACCGCCAGCTTCAGCCAGTAGCTGTAGCGTTGCGGCTCGTCCCTCAGCTCCCGCCGCAGCTCGCCCATCGTCACCCAGCGCCACTCCTCGACCTCCGAAGGGTCGGGCGCGGGCTCCGCCTCGTCCACGCCGACGAAGACGTGGTCGTACTCGTGCTCGACGAGCGCGCCGTCCAGCTCGGCGCGGTAGATGAACTCGAACGCCTCGCGCAAGTCGCAGTCGAGGCCCATCTCCTCGCGCAGCCGCCGGCGCGCGGCCGCGTCGGTCGCCTCGCCCGGCCGCGGGTGGCCGCAGGCCGTGTTCGACCAGAGGCCGCCCGAGTGGTACTTGCCGCGCGCGCGCCTTTGCAGCAGCAGCCGCCCGCCGCGGTCAAAGACGAAGACCGAGAAAGCCCTGTGCAGCGCGCCATCCCTGTGCGCGCGCAGCTTCTCGGCCGCGCCGACCTCCCGGTCGCGCTCGTCAACCAGAATTACTCGCTCGTCCGCCGTCATCAACGCTCCGCCGACCGCCCGCGGCTCTCGCCCGCCTCCTCGCGCCCGACGCGCCCCATGCGCGCCCCCGCCTGCCAGAACCAAAGTACCGTGAACGCCACCCCCAAGCCAAGCAGCAGCGTAGTGCAGATGACAAAAATCCAGCCCATCGAAAGCATCCGCGAACCCCCTTTTTCCCAGCGCCCGAGTCTCAAGTTTGTCTTCAGCTCCTGCGAGCGTTTTGAACGATTTAATCTAACGGGCGTACAATGTCAAGTTGATTATCGGTTTCAAATATGTCCTTTTCCTATCCTTTGACCGTTTTGAGCGAATTTTTGATTTACAAGCCAGTCGCCTTCTGTTAGATTGAACCCCGACTTCATGAGGGACTTTGTCGGGCGAAAAACTCTGACCAGCAGGGAGGCGGCGCGGCTGCTCGGCGTGAGCGAGGCTTCCGTCAAGCGCTGGGCCGACGGCGGGCTGCTGCCGGCGGTGAGGACGGCGGGCGGGCACAGGCGTTTCCGCCCCGAAGATTTGGCCGCCTTCCGACACGGCGCGACGGCGCGCGGGGGCGCGGCGGCGGGCGGCGAGCAGCGGCCGGGGGCGGACGGCGGCTCGACGGCCCGGCTCGACGAGGCGCTGTCGCAGGCGATGTTTGAAATGCTCGTGCGCGGGGACGCCGCGGAGGCGTCGGCGGCGCTCGTCGGGCTGCACCTGCAAGGGCACACGGTCGGGCGGCTTGCGGACGGGGCGCTCTGCCCCGCTCTGCGGCGCGTGGGCGACCTCTGGCAGGCGGGCGAGCTGACCGTGGCGCAGGAGCACGTGGCGACCCGCACGGCGCTCGCGGCGCTCCACGCGTTGCGGGCGGCGATTAAGGCGTCGGAGCCGGCGGGCGCGCCCGGGGCCATCTGCTGCTCGGTCGAGGAAGACTTCCACGAACTGCCCGTGCAGGTCGCCGCGCTGACTTTGGAGGCGCGTCGGTGGCGCGTCTTCATCCTCGGCGTGAGCACGCCCTTCTACGCGCTCGCCGAGTCGGTCACGCGCTTCCGGCCGCGGCTGGTCTGCGTGGGTTCGACCGTTTTCACACAGACCGACCGCGCGGCGCGCGAGTACGGCGAGTTCGTCGCGGCGGCCGCGCGCGCGGGGGCGTCGGTCGTCCTCGGCGGCTCGGGGTTTATGGCGGGCGACGTGCGCCGCCGCTTCCCCGCCGACCTGCACGCGGCGACGTTCACGGAGCTTGAGGGGCACGCGGCGGCGCTCGAGGCGGGAGCCGCCGCCGCCGCCGGCGACTAACAGAAGAACAAGAGGCGGGACGCGCGGCGCGGGCCGCGCCGTCCGTAGACGGGGAGGGATTTAAAGATGTCAGAGCAAGTGGCGAAAAAGTTCATCGAGGCGCTCGGCCGACTCGAAGCCGCGCGCGACGTGGAGACAATCTCGGGACTGTTCTCCGACGACAGTGAAATCGGCAACGTCGTCTCGCCCGAGAAGTTCGCGGGGCTCGACGGCGCGCGCGAGTTCTGGGGCGCGAAGTACCGCGACACCTTCGGCGAGGCGCGCTCCACCTTCCGCAACGTCTTCGCGACCGAGGGGCGCGCGGCGCTCGAATGGACGACCGAGGGGACGGCGGGCGACGGGTCGCCGGTGCGCTACGACGGCGTCAGCATCCTCGAAATCGAGGGCGGGAAAATCACGCGCTTCTGCGCATACTTCGACGCCGGCGGCCTCGGACGCCAGCTCGTCGGCAAGGCTCAGGGCCGCTGACCGGGAGACTTATGAACAAGAAGATGGCCGCCGCCGGGCTGCTCGTGCTGACGGCGGCGGCGCTGGCCGGGGCGAAGGAGGCGGAGCCGCTGCGGGTCGTCGAGTCGGTGGACTTCTCGCGCTACGCGGGGGTCTGGTACGAGGTGGCGCGCCTCCCCAACCGCTTCGAGGAGAAGTGCGCGGGCGACGTGTCGGCCGAGTACACGCCGCGCGCCGACGGCCGCATCAAGGTCGTCAACCGCTGCCGCGGGAAGGACGGGCGGATGACCTCCGCGGAGGGCGTCGCGAAGCCGGCCGGCGGGCGCGGGCCCAACTCGCGGCTGAAGGTCAGGTTCGCGCCGGGCTTCCTCTCCTTCCTGCCCTTCGTCTGGGGCGACTACCAGATTGTCGAGCTGTCGCCAGACTACGGCCACGCCGTCGTCGGCTCGCCCGACCGCAGGTACCTCTGGGTGCTCTCGCGCAATCCGCGGATGGACGAGGCGACGTATCTTCGCCTGACCGGGGCGGCGCGCTCGCAGGGCTTCGACGTGGGCAGGATGATTCGGACGCGGCACGGTTTTTAAAGGGCGGGAGGGGTCATGGATTCGTCTGGGGGCGGCGCGTCGCCGCAGGGCGTGTGGGGGTTCGGGGAGTGGGCGGAGCGCGAGCGCCGCGCGCGCGGCCGCGCCCTGCGCGCCGGCTCGGAGGCGGCGGCGTGGCGCGCGCTCAACCGGCACGCGCGCCGCGTGATGCGCGCCTACACGACGAGCTTCTTCATCGTCAGCCGCTTCCTGCCGCGCCGCAAGCGCGAGGAGGTCGAGGCGGTCTACGCCGCCGTCCGCTACCCGGACGAAATCGTTGACACCTTCCCGCTCTCGGCCGGCGAGAGGCTGCGGCTGCTCGGCGAGTGGCGCGAGCATTACGAGACGGGGCTCGGCTGCGCGTCGCTCGGCGAGGCGCTCGGGCGCGGCGTGCCCGCGCACCTGGCCGGCTTCACGAGCGTCGTGCGAAGCCGCGCCATCCCGGCCGGCCACTACCACGCCTTCCTCGACGCGATGCGCCTGGACGTCGCGCCGCGCCCCTTCCGGACGCTCGACGACCTCGTGCGCTCCTACGTCTACGGCAGCGCGGTCGTCGTCGGCTACTTCCTGACACACATTTACGGGGCGAGCGACGCGCGAAGTTTCGGCCGCGCGCTCGCCTCGGCACAAGACCTCGCCGTCGCGCTCCAGTTGACCAACTTCCTGCGCGACGTGGCCGAGGACCAGTCGCGCGGACGCGTCTACATCCCCCAGGACGTGTTGCGCGCGGAAGGCGTCGAGACGCTCGACGCGCGCGACCCCCGACAGCAGGAGCCGCTCGTGCGCGTCCTCCGCCGGCTCTCCGGCGTCGCCGCGGAACACTACGCGCGCGCCGGGGCGGCGCTCGACGCCTTCTCCCCCGATTGCCGGCTGGCCGTAGGCGCGTGCATCCGCGTCTACGGCCGGCTCAACGAGCGCGTCGCCGCGCGCGAGCGCGACGTGGCGCGGCGCGTCAGCGTGCCGCTCAAAGAGAAGTTCGGCGCGCTGCCGCCGAGCAAGTTCTGGCGCATCCCTCTGGCGTACCTCACGAAATGAAGACCGGCGCGGGCAGAGACGTCATCGTCGTGGGCGGCGGGCTCGGGGGACTGAGCGCGGCCGTCCACCTGCGCCTCGCGGGCTTCGGCGTGACGCTGCTGGAGGCGTGCGAGCGCGTCGGCGGGCGCGCCAACCTCATCGAGCGCGACGGCTTCCGCTTCGACACCGGCCCGTCGCTGCTCAACTACCCGTGGGTCTTCGAGGAGCTGTTCGCCGCCGCCGGCCGCCGCCTGCGCGACTACGTGCGGCTGCTCCCCGTTGACCCCTCCATCACCTTCCGCTGGGAGGACGGGACGCGCTTCACGCTCTCGTCCGACCTTCAGAAGTTCCTCGCCGAGTGCGAGCGTCTGGAGCCGGGCTGCGCGCCCTCGGTCTTCGGCTTCATGCGCGACGCGGGCGACAAGTTCCGCGTCGCCTTCGACAAGCTGGTGAGCCGCAACGTGGACAACCCGGCGAAGTGGCTCTCGGCGCTCACGCCGCGCGAGCTGGCGGGGACGGCGCTCTGGCGCTCGTTCGACGGCGAGCTGCGCCGCCACTTCAAGAGCCGCCGCGTGCGCGAGGCGCTCGGCTCCTACGCCATGTACCTCGGCGGCTCGCCCTACGACCTGCCGGGCATGTTCACCATCCTGCCTTACGGCGAGCTGGCCTACGGCCTCTGGCTCCCCGAAGGCGGCGTCTACGGGCTGGTCGAGGGGATGGAGAGGCTGGCGCGCGAGCTGGGCGTCGAGGTCAGGACGCGCCGCCGCGTGTCGAAGATTGTGGCGCGGGGCGGGCGCGTGCGGGGCGTCGAGCTGGCCGACGGGACGTTGATGAAGGCGCCGCTGGTCGTCTCGAACGTGGACGCGCCGACGACCGACGCCGAGCTGGTCGAGTCCGACGCCGCCTACGCCGCGCGGGCGCGCTCGCCGAAGACGAGGATGACGCCCGGCGTCGTCACCTTCTACTGGGGCGTGCGCGGGCCGGTCGAGGGTCTGGGACACCACTCCATCTTCCTGCCCGAAGACTACCGCGGGGCGTTCGACGATTTGATGAAGCGGCGGCGCGTGCCGCGCTCGCTCCCCTTCTACGTGAGCGTGCCTTCGGCGACCGACCCGGGGCTGGCGCCCGAGGGCTGCGCGGCCGTCTTCGTGCTCGCGCCGACGCCGACGCTCAGCCAGATGCCCGGCGCCGACTGGCGCGAAGAGGCGCGGCGGATAAAGGGGCGCGTGACCGAGACGCTGGCGCGCCACGGCGTGCGCATCGAGCCGTCGAGCGTCGTCTGCGAGGAGGTCTACACGCCCGAGGACTGGCGCGGCCGCTTCGGGCTCTACGACGGCTCGGCCTTCGGCGCGGCGCACACGCTCTTTCAGGTCGGTCCGTTCCGGCGCCGGAACTACTCGGACGAGGTCGAGGGGCTTTACTACGTCGGCGCGAGCACGACGCCGGGGACGGGGATGCCGATGGTCGTCATCTCCGGGCGGCTGGTCGCGGAAAGGATTGCGGCGCGTGTTCGTTGAGCGTCACGGCGAGGGGCCGGGCGCCTTCCTCGCGCTGCACGGCTGGGGCGGCGACCGGCGGACGTTCGCGCCGCTCGCGCCGTTCGTCCCCGCGGGCGCGGCGCTCTACAGCGCAGACCTGCCGGGCTGCGGCGACTCGCCCGCGCCGCGCGAGTGGACGGTCGGCGCAATCGTCAGCGAGATAGTCGAGGCGACGCGCGTGACCCGCGCCCCGCGCCCGGCCTGCGCCCCGCGTCCGGCCTGCGCGGCGCGCCCGGGCGAAGCGACGGACGCGGGCGAGGCGACGGAGGCGGGCGAAGTCACGGAGGCGAGCGAGGTGCCGGACGCGGGCGAGGCGTCGCGCCTGACGCTCGTCGGCGCGTGCGGGGGCGCGGTCTTCGCGCTGCTGGCGGCCGAGCGTCTGGGCGAGAGGGTCGAGCGCGTCGTGATGGTTGACCCGTTCGCGTACCTGCCGCGCTACCTCCGTCTCTTCCTCGCGGGCGAGTTCGGGCGGCGCGCGTACGGGGCGACGTTCGCCAACCCCCTCGGCCGCTGGCTGACGAACCAGTCTTTGCGGGGGCGGCGCGCCGGCGCGGGCGATTTGACGGCCTCGTTCGCGTGCGTTGACCACGAGGTCGAGCGCCGCTACCTCGCGCTCTACGACGAGGTCGGCGGCGTCGAGCGGTTCCGCGGCTTCCGCGCCCCGGTCGAGATTCTTTACGGCGAGAAGACCTTCGGCGCGGTCAGGCGCTCGCTCGCGCTCTGGCTCGACGTGCTGCCGCAGGCGCGCGTCCGCGAGTTGAAGGGCGCGGGGCACAGGGCAATCGCCGAGGCGGCGTCGGAGGCGGCGCGCTTCATCTTCGAGCCCGCCGGCGCGGCGGCGGCCGCGGCCGCGGGCGGGACGGGGCGGGCGCGCGGGGCGGAGCGCGCGCGGGGGGTGGTCGGGCGATGATGAGCAAGGCGGCGAACTTCCTGTCGGAAGACCTCTCGGGCTTCGTGGCGCGCGAGCGGCCGGCGTTCGAGGCGGCGCTCGGCGGCGCGCTGCCCACAAGCTCGCTGCACGGCGCGGGCCGTTTCAACGAGGCGCTGGCCTACGCGGTCTTCCCCGGCGGCAAGCGGCTGCGGCCGGCGCTGGCGCTCGTCGCCGCGAACCTCGCGGGCGCTTCGCGCGCGCAGGGGCTGGCGGTCGCCTGCGCGGTCGAGTTTTTGCACAGCAGCTCCCTCATCCTCGACGACCTGCCCTCGATGGACGACGCCGACCTGCGCCGGAGCCGCCGGGCGCTCCACCTCGTCTACGGCGAGGGGCTGGCGGTGCTGGCCGCGGTCGCGCTGCTCAACCGCGCCTACGCGCTGCTGGCCGAGGCGGCCGTCGCGTGCGGCCGCGCGGGCGCGGTCGAGTCGCTGGTCTGCGAGGCGGCGCGCTGCGTCGGCGCGGACGGGATGGTCGGCGGGCAGGCCGTAGACCTTGAGCTGCGCGCCGACGCCGCGGGCGAGCGCGCGCTCGCCGCACGCGATTTGAAGACGGTGGCGCTGATGCGCCTGATGATGACGGCGGGGGCGCTCGCGTGCGGCGCGGACGAAGACGACAGGGGCGCGCTGGCCGAGTTCGGCGACTGCTTCGGCCGCGCCTACCAGGTCTGCGACGACCTGCTCGACGGCGTGGGCGGCGGCGGCGGAGTCACGTGCGAGGCGGCGGCCGCCGCCGACGGCAAGCCGGCCGGGCAGGACGCGCGACACGAGCGCGCCAACGCGGTCTCGGCCTTCGGCGCGCGCTCGGCGCGTCGCTTCGCCGTGCGGCTGGCCGAGCGCGGCGTCGGCGGGCTCTACGCGCAGTTCGGCGCGCGCGGGGAGGTGCGGCTGCTCGCGGAGTCGGCCGCCGGCGTGCTGGCGCGCGCGGGCGTGCGCTGGGACTGGGCCCGGGTCGAAGACGGCGCGCGCGGCCGGAGGGCGGCCGCGCGCCCGCTCGCTTAAACAGGATTCGAGTCAGACGACCATGACGCTACTGTCCACCGCAATCTTCGCCGCCGCGTTCGCGCTCCTCTGCGTGGCGCTCTGGAACGCGCTCGCGTGGCCGCGCGCCGGCGGCGCGGAGGGGGAGGCGACCCCGACCGCCTCCTCCGTCTCGATTCTCGTGCCGGCGCGCGATGAGGAGCAGAACATCGCCGCCTGCCTCGACTCAACGCTCGCGCAGGGATTGTGCGTCCGCGAGGTGCTGGTCTACGACGACCACTCTCAGGACCGCACGGCGCGCATCGTCGAGAGCTACGCGCTGATGGACGCGCGCGTGCGGCTCGTACGCCCCGCGCCGCTCCCGGCCGGCTGGTGCGGGAAGACCTTCGCCTGCGCGCGGCTGGCCGAGGAGGCGCGCGGGCGCTGGCTGCTCTTCCTCGACGCCGACGCGCGGCTCGCGCCCCGCGCCTCGGCGCGCATGGTCGCCGAGGCCGAGGCGCGCGGCGTCACGCTCCTCTCGTGCTGGCCGCGGCTGGTGACGCGCGGCTTCTGGGAGGGCGCGCTGATGCCGCTGCTGAACTTCGTCGTCTTCACGCTCTACCCGGCGCCGCTCGCGCTGCGGAGGGAGGACGCGGCGCTGGGGCTGGCGCACGGCGCGTGCGTGCTCGCGCGCCGCGACGAATACGCGCGGGCGGGAGGCCACGCCGCCGTCCGCGCGGAGCTGTTCGAGGACGTGCGGCTGGCGCAGGCGTGGCGCGCGGGCGGGCGAAGGAGCCTGTGCCTCGACGGACGCCGCGTCGTCCGCGTGCGGATGTACCGCTCGCCCGGCGAAATCTGGCGCGGCTTCCAGAAGAACTTCTTCCCCGCCTTCCGCACGGCGGCGGGCTTCTGGGCGTTCCTCGCGCTCCACTTCTTCGTCTTCCTGCTGCCGTTCGCGCTCGCGCCGCTCGCGCTGTGGCGCGCGTGGGCGTGGCCCTTCGCGGCGGCGGCCGCCTGCGTGCTGGCGGCGCGGGCGGCGCTGGCGCTGCGGTTCGGACATCCCCTGTGGTCGGTCGCGCTGCACCCGCTCGGCGAGGCGCTGCTGGTCGCGCTCGGGCTCGCGTCGTGGCGGGGCTGCCGCGGCGGGCGCGGCGTCGAGTGGAAGGGGCGCCGCTACCTTGCGGGCGCGGGCGTCGCGCCCGGCCTGCGTCCCGAAGGGGTGAAGGAATGAACGTCTTAGTCAACTTACTGCTGGCCGCCGCCTGCCTCGCCGCGCTCGCGCCGCCGCCGCAGGCGCCGAGGCTCGCGGCCGAAGACCTGCGCCGCCTGACGGGCGCGCGCTGGGAGGGGACGCTCACGTATACGGACTACGGCTCGGGCAGGAGAGTCTCCATACGCTCGACGCTGACGGTGACGCAGTCGGCGGACGACGAGGCGGCGTGGGTCTTCGAGTACGGCTACCCGGACGAGCCGGGGGCGAACAGCAAGGGCGTGGCGCGGCTCGGCGAGGGCGGGACGCTCTTCGACGGCCAGAAGGTGGTCGGGCGGACGCACGACGCCGGCGGCGCGCTCAGGGTCGTGACGGAGAAGCGCGGCCGGGACGACGGGCGGGAGGCGCTGCTCCGTTACACATACACCTTCGGCGCGTCGAGCTTCTCCGTCCGCAAGGAGGCGCGCCCCTCCGGCGCGGCCGGGTTCTCCGAGAGGAACGTTTACAGTTGGACGCGTTAGGGGCGAAGGGGCGGCGCGCCGTCGTCGTCGGCGGCGGGCTGGGGGGCCTGGCGACGGCCGTGCGGCTGGCCGCCGAGGGCTGGCGCGTCACCGTCTGCGAGCAGGGGCCGCGGCTCGGCGGCAAGATGAACACGCTGGAGCGCGACGGCTTCCGCTTCGACACCGGCCCGTCGCTCATCACGATGCCCTGGGTCTTCGAGGAGCTGTTCGCCGCCGCCGGCTCGTCGCTCTCGGAGCACGTCACGCTCAGGCAGGTGAGCCCGCTCGCCGACTACGTCTTCGCCGACGGCGCGCGACTGACCTACACGACCTCGCTGCCCGAGTGGCTGGCGGCCGTGCGCGAGCTTGAGCCGCGCGACGCCGATGGGTTCCTCCGCTTCATGCGTCTGGGCGCGCGGCTCTTCGAGCTGTCGCGCGAGACGTTCCTGCGGCGGGCGCCGTTCGCGCCGCCCGATTTGCGGTCGCTCAGGGCGATGCGCCACCTGCCGCTCGGGCGCCGCGCGTGGGGCAGCTACCACGCGGCCGTCGCCGCGCACTTCAGGAGCCCGCGCCTGCGTCAGCTCTTCGACCGCTACCCGACCTACGTCGGCTCGTCGCCCTACCGCTCGCCGGCGACGCTGGCCGTCATCCCCTACATCGAGTTCGCGCACGGCGGCTGGCACGTCGAGGGCGGGCTCTACCGCCTCGTCGAAAGCCTCGTCGCGCTGGCGCGCTCGCTCGGCGTCGCGCTCCACACGGGCGCGCGCGTCCGCAGCATCGAGCTGAACGGCGGCCGGCGCGTGCGCGGCGTGCGGCTCGCGGACGGGACGGGCGTCGAGGCCGACGTGGTGGTGATGAACGGCGACGCCGCCCTGACCGACGCGCTGCTCGGCGGGGCGGGTGGGGCGGGGCGGCCGGGGCCGCGCGCCGCGCGCTCGCTCTCCGGCTTCGTCATGCTCCTCGGCCTCAAGCGCAAGGTGGAAGGTCTGCGCCACCACACGGTCTACTTCTCGGCCGACTACCGCGCGGAGTTCTCGCAACTCTTCGACGAGCGGCGCTTCCCCGACGACCCGACCGTCTACGTCTGCGCGCCGGGCCGCACGGACGCGTCGGTGGCGCCCGCGGGCGGCGAGGCGCTCTTCGTCATGGCGAACGCGCCCGCCTGCGAGACGCCCTGGGACGCGCGGCTGACCGAGCAGGCGCGCGCGCGCGTCTTCGCGCGGCTGGCGAAGGGCGGCTTCCCCGAAGTCGCGCGCGGCGCGGCCGTCTGCGACGTGTGGACGCCCGACCGCTTCGAGCGCGACTACCTGAGCCCCGGCGGCTCCATCTACGGCACGCACTCGCACGGCTGGCGGCGCGCCTTCCTGCGCCCGCCGAACAGGAGCCGGCGCGTCGGCGGGCTCTACCACGTCGGCGGCAGCAGCCACCCCGGCGGCGGCACGCCGACCGTCCTGCTCTCGGCGCGCATCACGACCGACCTCATCCGGAGGCACGAGCCGTGAGCGCCGCCGCCTACATCGCCTGCAACCTGCGCAACGCGTCGCGCGCGCGCGGCGCCGCGCTGGCGCTGGCCGCGCCCGCCTTCGCGCTGATGTGGGCGGGCGGCGTCGCGAGCCACTGGCTCGGCTGGGCCGAGGCGCGCGACGGCCGCCTCGCCTCGCTCTTCCTGGCGCTGGCCGGGCTCGTCGTGCTGCTCGGCGCGCGCGGTCGCGGGGCCGCGGCCTCGCTCGGGTGGGTGGCGCTGCTCGGCTTCGCGGTCGAGCTGGCGGGCTCGCGCCTGGGCGTGCCCTTCGGCGGCTACTCCTACACCGCGGTCCTTCAGCCGCAACTGCTCGGCGTGCCCGTCGTGATGGGCTTCGCGTGGATGGCGCTCGTCGCCTTCGCGTGCGACGCCGCGGGGCGGCTGCGGCTCGGCGTGTGGGCGACGGCCGCGGCGGGCGCGCTCTTGACGACGGCCGCCGACCTCGTGATTGACCCGCTCGCCGCCAACCAGTTCGGCTACTGGAGCTGGGAGGGCGGCGGCGCCTACTACGGCGTCCCCTTCTCCAACTTCGTCGGCTGGTTCGTGACGGCCTTCGCGGCCTGCCGCATCCTCGCGCCGCGCCAGCGCGCCAACCCCTGGGCCGGTTTCGTCGGCGGGGCCGTCCTGCTATTCTTCGCGCTGACAGCGCTGGCGCACACCCTGCTCCCGGTCGCGCTGCTCGGCTTCGGGCTGTGCGGCGCGCGGCTTTTGGCGGCCGCGACGGCGGGCGGGTCGTCGCCGACTCCGGCGCGCGCACGGGAGGGGCGATGAGAGTTCTTGTGACGGGCGGGACGGGTGTCATCGGCGAGGGGCTGCTGCCGGCGCTCCTCGAAGCGGGGCACGAGGTCAGGCTGTTGTCGCGCGGCGCCGAGGCCGACGCGCGACAGTGGCCGGGGCTGGTCGAGCCGTTCCCGGCCGACGTCACAGACCCGCGGAGCCTGCGCGGCGCGGCCGAAGGCTGCCACGCGGTCGTCCACGTCACAGGCATCGTCGAGGAGTCGAAGCCCGACCTCACCTTCGAGCGCGTCAACGTGCGCGGGACGAAGAACGTGCTCGACGAGGCCGAGCGCGCCGGCGTCCGCCGCTTCGTCTACGTCTCGTCGCTCGGCGCCGAGCGCGGCCGCTCGGGCTACCACAAGTCGAAGCTCAGCGCCGAGAAGATGGTCGGCGCCTCGAAGACCGACTGGCTCATCCTGCGCCCGGGCAACGTCTACGGCCCCGGCGACGACGTCATCTCGACGCTGCTCAAGCTGATTCGCGCGCTGCCCGCGGCCCCCGTCATCGGCGGCGGCGGCCAGCGCTTCCAGCCCGTCTGGCACGAAGACCTGGGCCGCGCCATCGCCGGCTCGCTTGCGAGGCCGGAGCTGAAGCGCCGGACGCTCGAACTCGCGGGCGAGGAGGTCACGACCACCAACGACCTGATTGACCGCCTGTCGGCCATCACGGGGCGGAAGGTGGCGCGCGTCCCCGTCCCCTCGTGGCTGGCGTCGCTCGGCGTGCAGGTCGCGGGGATGGCGAAGCTCGAAAGCCTGCTCGGCGTGCGTGTCCCGCTCAACGACGCCAAGCTGAAGATGCTGCTCGAAGGCAACGTCGTCCGCCCGCCGCACGCCAACGCGCTGTCGCGCGTCCTCGGCGTCACGCCGACGCCGCTCGACGAGGGGCTGCGCCGCCTGGCCGACATGATTCCCGAGCAGTTCCCTTCGGAGGGCGTCGGCCCCCTGCTCCACAAAAGATTCTGGGCCGACATACGCGGCAGCCGCCTGACGCCGACCGCGCTGGTCGAAGCCTTCCGCGAGCGCTGCGCCGAGGTCATGCCGCTGGAGTTCTCGGCCGAGCCGGGGACGCCGCGCGTCATCGAGGAGGGCGTCACGCTCACGCTCGCGCTGCCCCTGCGCGGCAACGTGCAGGTGCGCGTCGAGGAGGTGGCGGCGCGCCGCGTCACCTTCGCCACGGTCGAGGGGCACATGCTCGCCGGCGTCATCCGCTTCACGGCCGCCGGCGAGCGCAGGGGCGAAGTCCGCTTCTCGGTCGAGATTCACGCGCGCGCCGCCACGGCCCTGGACTGGCTGGCGCTCAACACCGTCGGCGACTCTTTGCAGCGCTCGAACTGGGAGCAGGTCGTCGGCCGCGTCGTCGAGCTGAGCGGCGGCTCCGCGCCCGCCGGCGTGCGGGGTGAGTCCGAGACGCTCTCGGACGACGAGGCGCGGCGAGTCCAGCGCCTCCTCAAAGACCTCGTCAACAGGCGAAAGCGCGCCGGGCTCCAGCCGCCGCGGCGGACGGCCTCCGGCAAGTCGGCCAAGGCGCTCTCCGCCGCGAAAAAGTCTCGCGCGGCGGCGACGCCCGCGCGCCCCGCCGCCGGCGCCGCGCCCGCCCGCGACGCCGTGAAAAGCGCGCCCTCGAAGGAGCGCGCCGCCGACGGCGTGCTCCCGCAGGCGGCGCGCGCCGTCTCCACGCTCGCCGCCTCCGCCCTCAAAGCCGCGGCCGCCGCCACGGCCGGCCGCAAGTCCGCGCGCAAGTCGCGCAAGCCCGGCCGCTAAACGGGATGACAAAGTGTTGAGTGTTGAGTGATAAGTGATGAGTGATGAGCGCCTGAGTGCCGAGTGATGAGTGATGAGTGATGGGGACTGAGTGCTGAGTGCTGAGAGGCGTCTTGCCTTCACTCAGTCCTCAGTCCTCAGTCCTTTTTCCCGAAGACGCGCGAGAGCGCCGAGCGCGCCGCCCAGTAGCCGCACATGCCGTGGACGCCGCCGCCGGGGGGCGTCGAGCTTGAGCAGACGAAGAGCCGCTTGTTGGGCGTCGAGTAGGGGTCGTAGCGCACGACGGGCCGCCAGAGGAACTGCCAGAGGTCGTTGGCGCCGCCGCCGATGTCGCCGCCTATCATGTTGGGGTTGTGGCGCTCAAGCTCGACCGAGTTGATGGTGCGCCGCGCCAGAATCAGGTCGCGGAAGCCCGGCGCGAACCGCTCTATCTGCGCCTCCACCCGCGCGGTCATGTCCACGTCCGAGCCGTGCGGGACGTGGCAGTAGGCCCAGCCCGTCTGCCGCCCCTCGGGCGCGCGCGTCGGGTCGAAGAGGCTCTGCTGCGCGACGAGGACGAAGGGGCGCTCCGGGGGCCTGCCCGCCCACATGGCCGCCTCGCTCTCGGCTATCTCCTCGATGGTCGCGCCCAGGTGCACGGTCGCCGCGCGGCGGCACGGCTCGGCCTTCCAGGGTATCGGCCCGGCGAGCGCCCAGTCTATCTTGAAGACGCCGGGGCCGTACCTGAACCGCTCAAGCTTCCGGCGGTAGCCGGGCGGCAGCTCGTCGCCGGCTATCCCGACCACCTGCCGCGGCGTGAGGTCGAAGAGCACGGCGCGCGACGGCGGCGCGTCGGCCAGCGTGCGCACCGGGCGCGACGTGTGGATTTCGCCGCCGAGGCTCTTGAGGCAGGCGGCCAGCGCCTCGACTATCTTCTGCGAGCCGCCGCGGACGCACGGCCAGTTGATGGCGTGCGCCGCCAGCGCCAGCACCATGCCGAAGGAGGACGTGCCCGTCTTGTCGAGCGGCAGCACCGAGTGCGCGCAGCAGCCGGCGAAGAGCGCGCGGGCCTTGCGCCCCCGGAAGCGGCTCGCGGCGAGCCCCGTGCAGGAGCGCAGCGCCGAGAGCCCGAAGCGCAGCATGAAGAAGGGGTGGCGCGGGACTCTGACGGGGCGCAGGATTTCGTGGAAGAAGTCGTCGGCGCGCTCGACGAACGGGCGCATCAGCCGCGCGTAGGCGCGCGCGTCCTCGCCGAGCGTCTCGCCCGTCTCCTCTATCGAGCGGAGGAGCTGCGCCGCGTCGCCGTCGTCGAACGGGTGCGCCAAGGCCACCTCCGGGTAGACCCACTCGACGCCCCACTCCTCAAGCAGCAGCGACTTGAAGAACGGCGAGACGACGCCCACCGGGTGGATGGCCGAGCAGACGTCGTGCAGGAATCCCGGCTCGGTCAGTTCGAGCGTGCGCGCGCCGCCGCCGATAGTCTCCTTCGCCTCCAGCACGCAGACCGAGAGGCCGCGCCGCGCCAGCTCGATGGCCGCGCTCAGGCCGTTCGGCCCCGCGCCGACGACCACCGCGTCGTAAGTCTTGTCGCCCATGGCCCGATTATCGTGATTCGGGCGGCGGAGGTGAAGTCAATTTTCGGGCGCGCGTTCTTTCGCCCCGCGGGGCGCGCCCGCCCCCTGCTTGCCTTCGCGCCGCGCGGCAAATGATAATTCGGCGTCGGCCGCGCGAAGTCGCACGCGCCGGACGCCCCCCGCGAGAGGTGTATGACCGAAGAAACGAACCCCCCGACGACCGACGCGCCGCGCGGGTCGGACTCGCTCAGGCTGACCATCCTCGAAAGCATCACCGACGCCTTCTTCGCGCTCGACCGCGCGTGGCGCTTCACCTACCTCAACCGGCAGGCCGAGCGCCTGCTGCGCCGCGGGCGCGAAGAGCTCCTGGGCCGCAGCGTCTGGGACGAGTTCCCCGAGGCGTTCGGCACGGCCTTCTACGAGCAGTACCGGCGCGCGGCCGACGAGCAGGTCTCCGTCACCTTCGACGAGTTCTACCCGCCGCTCGGCAGGTGGTTCGAGGTGCGCGCCTACCCCTCGCCCGAGGGGCTCTCGGTCTACTTCCACGACGTCACCGAGCGCCGCGAGTCCGAGCGCCGCCTGCGCGAGTCCGAGGAGCGCTACCGCACGCTCTTCAACTCGATTGACGAGGGCTTCTGCGTCGCCGAGGTGATGTTCGACGGCGGGGGGCGCGCCGCGGACTACCGCTTCCTCGAAATCAACCCGTCGTTCGAGAAGCTGACCGGCATCCCCTCGGACGCGGCGCTCTCGGGCAGGACCGTGCGCGAGCTGACGCCGAACCTCGAAGAGAGCTGGTTCGAGACTTACGGGCGCGTGGCGCTGACGGGCGAGCCCGAGCGCTTCGTCAGCGGGTCGGAGGCCATGGGCCGCTGGTTCGACGTCTACGCCTTCCGCGTCGGCGGCGCCGACAGCCGCAAGGTCGCCATCCTCTTCACCAACATCACCGAGCGCGTGCGCGCCGAGCGCGAGCGCGAGGAGATGCTCGGCCGCGAGCAGGCCGCGCGCCGGCGCGCCGAGGAGGCCAACCGCCTGAAGGACGAGTTCCTGGCGACCGTCTCGCACGAGCTGCGCACGCCTTTGACCGCCATCACGGGCTGGGCGCACATGCTCGAAAAGGGCGCGCACGACGAGGGGACGCTCCGCCACGCGCTGGCGGTCATCCGCCGCAACGCCGAGCAGCAGCGGCAGATAGTCGAAGACATCCTCGACGTGTCGCGCATCGTCACGGGCAAGCTCCGGCTCGAATCCGAGCGCGTCGAGCTGGCGACCGTCGTGCGCGCCGCGCTCGACACGGTCGGGCCGGCGGCCGAGGCCAGGGGCGTCCGCCTCCGCTCGACCTTCGACCACGGCGCGGCCGTGCTGGGCGACCCGGCGCGGCTCCAGCAGGTCGTGTGGAACCTCCTGTCGAACGCCGTCAAGTTCACGCCCGCCGGCGGCGAGGTGCGGCTCGAAGTCTCAAGGCTCCCGGCGCACGTCATCGTCGAGGTCGGCGACACCGGCCACGGCATCGCGGCCGAGTTTCTGCCGCACGTCTTCGACCGCTTCCGCCAGGCCGACGGCTCGACGACGCGCCGGCACGGCGGGCTCGGGCTCGGGCTCTCCATCGTCCGTCATCTGGTCGAGGCGCACGGCGGCAGCGTCCACGCTTCGAGCGAAGGCGTCGGGCGCGGCGCGACCTTCACGATTGAGCTGCCGCCGGCGCCCGAGGGGGACGCGGCGGCGCGGCAGGCGGGCGCGCCGCTCTTCGGCGAGCCGCGCGCGGGGGGCGGGACGCCGCGACCGTCGGTTCCGGGCGGCGAAGCGCGGCGCGCGGCGGCCGGGCTGCGCGTGCTGCTCGTTGACGACGACGAAGACACGCTTGAGGTGCTTTCGACTTTCCTGCGGCGCGCGGGGGCCGAGGTGGCGACCGCCTCGTCGGCGGGCGAGGCGCTGGCCGCGCTCGGGCGGACGAGGCACGACGTCATCGTCGCCGACATCGGCATGCCGGAGGTTGACGGCTACGAACTGCTGCGCCGCGTGCGGTCGCTCGACGAGGGGTTGGGCGGGCGGACGCCCGCGGTCGCGCTGACGGCCTACGCGGGCGAGGGCGACCGCGACCGCGCCCTGCGCGTGGGCTTTCAGGAGCACATGGCGAAGCCGGCCGAGCCCGACGAACTGCTGCGCGTCATCGAGCGGCTCGCCGCCGCCGAAGGCTCCTGAGGGCGCCGCCGAAGGCCCCCTGAAGGCGCCGCCGAAGGCGCCCGAAGACGACGCCCGCCGCCCTCCTCCGCCCTCCTTCAGATTCACACGCCTTCGAATTCAACCGGCGGGGCG
>DASVUF010000074.1:0-38046 GCA_036387195.1 Pyrinomonadaceae bacterium
ATGCGCAGCCGCGCCGGCAGGTACCCGAGCATCACGGGGATGTCCATCCAGCTCTGGTGCGTCGAGAGGAAGACGTAACTCTCGCCCGCGCGCAGGTGCTCGGCGCCGCGGACGCGCACGTCGAGCAGCGCCGTCCGCGCAATCATCCGGCTCCACGCGCTCGCGCACCAGTGCTGGAGCCGCCCGCGCCGGTCGAAGGGCGAGCAGGCCAGCGAGAGCGTCGCCATCAACACCGTGTAGAGCGCGACGAGCGGCCACGCCACCGCCGTGTGCGCGTAGTTCCGGAAGGTCGGCGGGCGCGGAGGCGCCGAGCGCGGGCGCGCTTCGGCCGCCGCGCGGGTGGTCGTCGTCGTCGTCTCGGCTTGCGACATCTCAAGTCCCGCCCGCCCCGAGGCGGCGGGCGGCCAGCAGGAGGCCGATGATGGTCTTGGCGTCGTCTATCTCGCCGGCGGCGACCATCGCCAGGGCGCGCGCGAAGGGCATGCGGACGACCTCGATGATCTCGTCCTCCTCGTGGCGGCGCGCCGTCTCGCGCAGGCCGGTGGCGAGGAAGACCCACAGGCGTTCGGCGCAGAAGCCCGGCGTCGTGTAGAACTCCGAGAGCTGCTCCACGCGGCCGGCGACCAGCCCCAACTCCTCCTCAAGCTCGCGCGCGGCCGTCTCCGCGGGGCGCTCGCCGGGGTCGAGCTTGCCGGCGGGAATCTCAAGCACGTATTTCCGCGTCGGGTGGCGGTACTGCCTGACGAAGACGACCGTCCCGTCCTCGAAGACGGGCACGGCCGCCGCGCCGCCCGGGTGCCCGACGACCTCGCGCACGTAGGTCTTCCCGTCCTCGCGCACGGTGTCGCGGACGACGCTGATGAGGCGCCCCGCGTACACCTCCTCGCTCGACAAGACTTCGGGCCGTTCTTTGTCGCTGGAATCCATGAAGCCGCTCAGTAGTCGCGCATGACGGGGCGCAGCCTGTCGTTGGCGTTCGCGGGGCGCGTCTCGTTGAAGCGGACGCCGGTGACCTCGGAGCTGATGAAGAAGTGGCGGCGGCCCGTCGCGTCGCGGTCGCCGGCGCGGACGGGGTCGGCGTTGACGCTGTAGGTGGACGGCGCGGCGTCGGTCTTCGGCGTCACCTTGAGCGTGAAGGCGTAGCCGCTGCCGACCGGCGGGTCGCCCTTCAGCTCGGTCTGGAGGATGCCCGCCTCGACGAGCTGCGCGTAGGCGCCGTACTGGCCGTACGTCTCGTAGTAGAGCTGCTGCGCCGCCTGGATGGCTTCGAGCGTGCCGAGCGCCGCCGACTCGTTGGCCGCGACAAGCCGGCGGCGCACCGTGTCGTCCCACATCCGCAGCGCCAGCCAGCTCAAAGGCGCCAGCACCAGCAGCCCGACGCCCGCGACGATGAGCGCCGTCCGCCAAAGACGTTTCGACTCCGAACTGTCTCTCATGCCTGTGTCCGACCTTCAGCCGCCGCGCTCGACGACCGCCTTGACCTCGCCGACGAGGTAGAGCGAGCCGGTGACGCAGACGACGCCGCCCGGCGGCGTCTGCGTCCGCGCGACGGCGAGCGCGTCGCGCGCCGACGGCGCGAGCGCGATTGTACTCGAAGTGGCGGGGACGGGCACGGCGCGGAGCAGCTCCTCGACCCCGGCCGCGCGCGGGCTCTCCGGCCGCGTCAGGACGAGGCGGCGCGCGGCGGGGAAGAGCAGGCGGCCCATCTCCGCCAGCGGCTTGTCGCGCATCGCGCCGTAGACCATCGTCACGCCCGCGGCCGGCGCGAACTCGTCGAGGTAGGCGCGCAGGGCGCGAGCCCCCGCCGGGTTGTGCGCGCCGTCGTAGAGCAGCGGCGGCTCGCCGCGCGCGTCCAGCTCTAGCCGCCCCGCGTGCTCGGCGCGCCCGAGGCCGGCGGCGACGTGCTCGGGCGAGACGGGGAAGCCGCCCTCGGCCAGCGCCTCGGCCAGCGCGACGGCGGTCGCGGCGTTCGTCAGCTGGTGGCGCCCGCGCAGCGCGAGCCATACGCCCGCGTACGCGCCGCGCGCCGTCCGCAGTCGCACGCGCAGGCGGCCGTCCGCGGCGGCCTCTTCGACCTCCGCCTCCGCGGTCGTGAAGCGCGGCTCCACGCCGCACTCGCGGCAGCGCCGGAGGATGACTTCGAGCGCCGCCGGCTCCTGCGGCGCGACGATTGCGCGCGAGCCCGGCCGGATGACGGCGGCCTTCTCGGCGGCTATCTCGGCGAGCGTGTCGCCGAGGTATTCCTGGTGGTCGAGCGCGACGGGCGTGATGGCGACCAGCCCGGCGCCCGCGGCCGTCGTCGCGTCGAGCCGGCCGCCCAGCCCGGTTTCGAGAATCGCCACGTCAACCCGCGCCTCCGCGAACGCCGAGAGCGCGACGGCCGTCACCTGCTCGAAGAAGGTCGGCAGCGCGCCCGAGTCGCGCGCGACCCCCTCGGCCGCCTCGCGGACGCGCGTCGCGTGGCGGGCGAACTCGTCGGGCGTGATTTGGCGCGCGCCGACGCGCACGCGCTCCGTGACCGAGACGAGGTGCGGCGAGGTGTAGAGGCCGGCGCGCAGGTTCGCGGCGACGCAGACCGCGTGGAGCATCGCGGCCGTCGAGCCCTTGCCGTTCGTGCCGGCGATTTGTACGGAAGGGAAGGAGGCTTGCGGGTCGCCGAGGCGGCGGAGCAGGCGCGTGACGTTTTCGAGGCCGAGCTTGACGGCCGCGGTCTCGTGGCCGAGGCCGAAGAGGTAGCTGACCGACTCGTCGAAGTTCACGCCGACGGCCTCGCTTACGTTCGGGCTTCCGCCTCGCTTTCGGCCGCGGCGGCGGGCGCGCCGTCGCCGTTCGGGGTGGCGGCGTTGAGCCCGGCCTTGAAGGGCTTGAGCCGCCCCTCGGGGTTGTAGAGGAAGTCGAGCGCGCGCCGAATCCAGTCGCGCATCTGGCGGCGGTCCACGACGGCGTCGAGCATGCCGTGCTCGAGCAGGAACTCGGCGGTCTGGAAGTTCTCGGGGAGTTTCTGGCGGATGGTCTGCTCGATGACGCGGGGGCCCGCGAAGCCGATGAGCGCCTTCGGCTCGGCGATGTTGAGGTCGCCGAGCATGGCGAAGCTGGCGGTGACGCCGCCCGTCGTCGGGTCGGTCATCACGGAGATGAAGGGGAGCCGCGCCTCGGACAGCAGCGCCAACGCCGCCGAGATTTTCGCCATCTGCATCAGGCTGAAGGTGCCCTCCTGCATGCGCGCGCCGCCCGACTGGCTGACGATGACGACCGACGCGCGCTCCTCGACCGCGCGCTCCACGACCCGCGTAATCTTCTCGCCGACGGCGCAGCCCATCGAGCCGCCGAGGAACTGGAAGTCCATCGCCGCCGTCAGGACGGGGTGGCCGCCGATGCGGCCGCGCGCGTTGATGACGGCCTCGGGTAGCCCCGTCTTGCGCCGCGCCTGTTCGAGGCGCTCGCGGTACGGCTTGGTGTCTACGAAGTCGAGCGGGTCGGTCGAGATGACTTCGGCGTCCAGTTCCTCGTACTTGCCCTCGTCGTAGAGGAGCGCGAGGCGCTGGCGCGCGCCGACGCGGAAGTGGTGGCCGCAGCCGGGGCAGACGTGGTGCGAGGCTTCCAGCTCGACCTTGTAGAGCGCGGCGTCACAGTCGGGGCACTTCTCGAAGACGCCCTCGGTCTTGACCCTGCGCTCCTCGGCCGGGACGGACTCAATCCGCTGGCTCTTTTTACGAAACCAAGACATGCCTTCTAGCTCGGGCCTCGCGTCCCTTCGGTGTGATTGCGGCTTAGGGGGCTTTCGGGCACGAAGGTTAACACAACCGGGCGCGAAGCCGAAACGCGGGCGCGACGCCGCCCGCCGGTAAAGGGCGGCGTCCAGGCGTCAGGCGTCGGCTAAAAGGCGGCGCCCGGCGCCCGGCGTCTAGGGCCTGACGTCGCGCTCGGGCTTGAGCGCCTCGGGCGCGCGGACCAGCTCCTGCTGCGGCGGCGCGAGCGTCCCCGCGCCGTTCTCGCCGCGGTGCTCGACGGCGTAGACGAGCTGGCCGACGACATCGCGCTCGGCCTCCTCCCAGGGCCCCTGGAAGGTGCAGCCGGCGGCGTTGCGGTGGCCGCCCCCGCCGAAGCGCTCGGCGATGCGCGCGACGTTGACGTCGCACTTCGAGCGCAGCGAGACGCGGTAGAGCCCTGGCGCCGTCTCCTTGAAGAAGGCGCACGCCTCGACGTCGCCGCAGCTCATCGGGTAGTTGACGAAGCCGTCGCCGTCCTCGTCCGTCGCCGCGGCGCGCTCCTGCATCTCTAGCGTCTGCACCAGCCACGCGACGCGCCCCGACGCGTCGCGCTTGACGGTCGCCAGCACCTCGCTCAACAGCTCTATCTTGCTCCACGGGTAGTTGGCGAAGACCGCCTGCGAGACCTTCGCCGGCTTGACGCCCGCGCGCACCAGCTCGGAGGCGACCTTGAAGGTGCGCTCCGACGTGTTCGAGTAATGGAAGCTGCCCGTGTCGGTGATGAGCGCGGTGTAGACGCACTCGGCTATCTCGCGTGTGACGCGGACGCCGAGCGCCTTGCAGAGGTTGTAGACCATCTCGCCGACGGCCGAGGCGGTCGAGTCAATCCAGTTGATGTCGCCGAAGAGCGCGGTCGTCGAGTGGTGGTCAATGTTGACGACGAACTGGCGCTCCAGGTCTATCAGGCCGGGGCGCGTGATGTCCGAGCACTCGATGACGAAGACGGCGTCGTAGGGGCGGTCGACGCGGGGCGTGACGCGCACGCTCTCCGTGCCGGGGAGCTTCTGGTAGGCGTGGGGCACGGCGTCGCGCATGATGACCTCGACCTCCTTGTCGAGGGCGCGCAGCAGCCAGAAGAGGCCGAGGGACGACCCCAGGCTGTCGCCGTCGGGGCGGATGTGCGACGTGATCGCGAAGCGGCGCTTGGACTCGATCAGTTCGACTACTTGACTGAGCATGTCAATCCAGAAGGACGGAGGGTCGGGGGGCCGGGGGCTCGGGGGGAAGGCGAGGCCGCCTCTCCACCCGAGCCCGCGCCCCTCAGTCCTCCGTCCTGCTACTCCTCTCTTCTTCGTCGGCCCCTTCTTCTGCCGGGGAGGGGGAGGGCCGTTGACTTTCTTCCTGCTTGATTTCGGAGAGCAGCGACTCGACGCGCGTGGCGGCCTCCTCGACCGTGTCGCGGACGAAGTGCAACTCGGGCGTGTAGCGGAGGTTGAGCGCGACGCCCAGTTGGCGGCGGACGTAAGGGGCGGCCTTCTGGAGCGCCTTCATGGCCTCGGCCTTCTCGGCCTCCGTCCCCTCGGCCGTGACGTAGACGCTCGCGTCGCGCAGGTTCTCGGTCACCCGCACGTCCGTCACCGTCACGCGCTCGACGCGCGGGTCCTCCAGCTCGTACCCGACGATCTGGCTGACCTCCTCGCGAATCACTTCCGCTAACTGCTCTGGCCGTCTCATAAAGCAAAAGGACGAGGGCGGAAGGGCGAAGGGCGGGCGGGCCGCGGCCGGCCGCCCGCATTTACTTCACCCTCCCGCCTTCATCCCCATCCTTCCTAAAGCTCGGTGGCGGCGATCTGCTCGATGATGTAGCACTCGATCTGATCGCCGTCCTTGATGTCGTTGAAGTTCTCCAGGCCGATGCCGCACTCGAAGCCCTCGCGCACCTCGGAGACGTCGTCCTTGAGGCGGCGCAAGCTCCCGATGCCGCCCTCCCACGCGACGACGCCGTCGCGGATGAGGCGCGCGCGCGTGTTGCGGCGCACCACGCCGTCTATCACGCGGCAGCCGGCGATGACGCCCGCCTTCGGCACGCGGAAGGTCGTGAGCACGAGCGCCTTGCCCAGAATCTTCTCGGTCTCGATCTTGTCGAGCATGCCGATCATCGCGGCCCGAATCTCCTCCTCGACCTTGTAGATGATGGAGTGGAGGCGGATGTCAACGTGCTCCTGGCGCGCCAGCTCGGCCGCGCGCACCTCGGGGCGGACGTTGAAGCCGATGATGACGACGGCGCGGCCGGCGGCCTCGGTCTGCGAAGCCGCGGCGAGCAGCACGTCCGACTCGGTGATGGCGCCGACGCCCGAGCGCACGACCCGCACCTTGACGGTGTCGGTCGAGAGCTTGGTCAGCGTGGACTTCAGGACCTCGACCGAGCCCTGCACGTCGGCCTTGACGATGGTCAGGAGTTCCTTGACCTGCGCCTCGCCGAGCGCCTCGATGCCGCGCTTGGTGGTCGCCGCGAGCGTCTGCTGGCGGGCGACCATCTGGCGGTGGTGCGAGGTCTGCTGCGCCTTGACGATGTCGGAGACGACCTGGAAAGTCTCGCCGGCCTGCGGCACGCCCTGGAGCCCCAGCACCTCGACGGGCGTCGCCGGCCCGGCCTCGTCAATGTGCTGGCCGCGGTCGTCGTACATCGCGCGCACCTTGCCGAAAATCTGCCCGACGATGAACGGGTCGCCGACGCGCAGCGTGCCCTGCTGGACGAGGACGGTGGCGACGGCGCCGCGGCCGCGGTCGAGCTTGGCTTCCAAGACGACGCCCGAGGCTAGGCGGGTCGGGCTCGCCTTCAGGTTCAGGATGTCGGCCGTCAGCAGGATGGTTTCGAGGAGCGTGTCCAGGTTCTCGCGCTTCTTGGCGGAGACGGGCACCATCTCGGTCGTGTTGTCGCCGCCCCACTCGATGGGCTGCAATCCCTGCATGGCCAGCTCCTGGCGGACGCGGTCGGGGTTGGCGTCGGGCTTGTCAATCTTGTTGATGGCGACGACGATGGGCACGTGCGCGGCGCGCGCGTGCTCGATGGCCTCGATGGTCTGCGGCATGACGCCGTCGTCGGCGGCGACGACGAGCACGACCACGTCGGTCGCCTTCGCGCCGCGGGCGCGCATCATGGTGAACGCCTCGTGGCCGGGCGTGTCGAGGAAGACGACGCGGCGCGTCTGGCCGGGGGTGTCGGCGCTCGCCACCTGGACGCTGTAGGCGCCGATGTGCTGCGTGATGCCGCCGGCCTCGCCGCTGGCGACGTTGGCGGCGCGGATGGCGTCGAGCAGGGAGGTCTTGCCGTGGTCAACGTGGCCCATGACGGTGACGACGGGGGCGCGCGGCTCCTCGGTGTCGTCGGCGTCGGCCTCGATGAGCTGCTCCAGCTCCTCGTCGGCGATCATCTCCTCGAACCCGAGGAACTGGACGTCGAAGCCGAAGCGGCGGCCCAGCTCCTTGGCCATCTCGTTGTCGAGCGTCTGGTTGAGCGTGGCGAAGACGCCGCGCTGGAGCAGGAGCGCCTGGATGTCCTTCGGGCGGATGCCGGTCTTCTCGGCGAACTCCTTGACGGTCGCGCCCTCGACGAGGCGCACCTGCTTGAGGTCGCCCGCCGCGGGGCCGGCCGCCGGGTTGAGCGACTGCGCGATACGGTCTTCGAGCCTGAGCGCCTTGGGCGCCGCGGCGAAGTCGCGCTCGAAGCCGCGGCCGCCGCGGCGGTCGCCGGGGCCGGGCCTTCCCGGCAGGCCGGGCCGGCCGCCGCGCCCGCTGCGTCCGCCGGGGCGGCGCGCGTCCGCCGGCGGGATGTAGGTCGTCTGCGGCGTGGCCGTCTCGCCGGGCGTGCCGTGGAGGGAGGGGTCGGCCTCGTGGCCGCGCCCGCCGCGCCCGGCGGCCGGGCCGCCGCGGGCGTCTCGCGCCCCGCGCGCGCCGCGCTCGCCGCGGCCGGGGGCCTGCGTCGTCGCGGGGGCGACGGGGACGTTGACGCGCTGGCCGGGCTGGATGCCCGCCTTGAGCGCGGCGTCGGTCAGGCGTAGGGTCCTGATCTGGCGGCCGGGGGCCGGCGCCGTGGCGGCGGCCGGGGCCGCCGTTTGCGTCTGCTGAGTTTCAGTCAAGAGCGGTTCTGTCGCCGCCTGCGGGGCGGCCTCCTGTGTCGGGACGTAAGTTTCTTCGAGGGGCTCGGCCTCGGGCGCCGGCGCGGGCGCGGCGGCCTCGGCCGGCTCGGGGGAGTAGGTGACGGCGGGCGCGGGCGCCGCGGCGTCGCCCGAGGCGTCCTCCTGGCGCTCGGGGGCCGGGGCGGCGGCCGTCGTCTGCTGCTGCTGCGTCTGCGGCGCGTGGGCGGGCGGCTCGGCGCGCTCGGCCGGCGGGCGCGGGCGCAGGATGCGCGGCGCGAGCGGGCGCACGGCGGCCGCCCCCAGGCCGTCGCCGGCGGGCGCGTGCTCGGCCGGGGCGTGCTCGGCCGCGGCGGGCTCGTCGGCCAGCGGCTCGGCGTAGACCTCGGGCACGGGCGCCTCGCCCGGCTCCGGCGCGTGCGCGGCGTCCGACTCGGAGGACCGGGCCTTCTTGACGACGCGGATGGAGCGCTGGACGGTCGGCTCTTTCTTGGGGAAATACTTGTTGCGGATCTTCTCGGCCAGCTCTTTCGAGATGGTGTTGGAGGGAACCGAGACGTCAACGCCCTCGCGGCGCACCTCTTCGATGAGGCGCTTCGACTCCATCTTCAGCTCTTTGGCGAGGTCGTAAATCCTGATCTTGGAAGTGTGGGCTGCTGACATGCACTCCTTCTTCGACGCTTCTGGTAACACGGCGTCGCGCGCTTCTCGGGTTAAGTTTCAAAGACGCCCTCCGGCCTCTTCTTCCCCCGTCTGAAGCGCGGCGCTTCGCGGCCGGAGAAGGGACTTAAGGCGGGCAGCAGTCGCGCGCCCCCGGGCGTGGGGGGCGCGCGGCCGCCTGACTGCGGCTATTCGACGTTGCCAGAAGCATCTTCGGCCTCGTCGTCGGCTGCGTTTTCAACCGGGGCGGGCTCGCCCTCGCTCGCGGCGGCCGGCTCCGAAGAGGTCGTCGCCTCGGGCGCGGAGGCTTCCGTGGCGAAGTCGCCGCGCGGCGAGATGGGCGAGTCCTCGTACTCCTCGTCGGACATCTGCACGACGCCCCCGCCGACGCCCGTCGTCTCGGCGTCGAGCGTCGAGGGGCGCTCCTCCTCGGCGAAGGAGCCGGTGTTCTGGATGACGGCGGCCTCGGTCGAGAAGATGTCGGGCGCGGGCGTGATGGTGTCGGGGCGCAGGTCGCGGCCCGCGCCCTGTAAAAGCAGCTCGTCGGCCGACATCTGCTCGACCTCGGTCATGGCGACCGGGTCGGCCGACTCGCTCGCCAGGATGTTGCCGGGCGAGAGGTCTTCGGCCATGAACGGCGGGCGCGTGCGCGCGGCCTCGTCGTAGCCTTCGGCGATCATCGCCTCGGAAGGCTCGACGTCGCGCGCCTCGGCGTTCGGGTCGGCCTCGACCGACGCCGCGTGCTGCTCGACCGTCCGCCCCTCTTCGGCCCCTTCCGCCATGCCGCCCTCCTGCGCGCCCTCGCCCGCCGACTCTTCGCCGGCGCCTTCTTCGCCCTCGCCCGCGGCGCGCGCGCTCTCGACGACCGCCTGCGCGGCCCCGATGAGCGCCTCGGCCTGGTCGATACTGACGTCGAGGAACTCGGCGATGTCGTCCACGGTCGAGTTCGCCAGCGTCTCGATGTCGCCGACGCCGTGGTCGGCCAGCGTCGAGACCATGGCCGGGTTCATGCCCTGGAGGCGTTCGAGCGGGACGGCCTCGCCCGAGGCGATCATCGCGCCCATCTGCGCGGCGACCTCGCGCTTCAGCTCCTCCTCGGAGCGGATGTCGATGTTCCAGCCGACGAGCTTGGTCGCCAGCCGGACGTTCTGCCCGCGCTTGCCGATGGCCAGCGAGAGCTGGTCTTCGTTGACGATCACCTCCATCTGGCGGTGCTCGATGTCGGTGATGCGCACCTGGTTGACCTTCGCGGGCGACAGGGCGTTGGCAGCGAAGACCGAGGGCTCGTCCGACCACTCGATGATGTCGATTTTCTCGCCGCGCAGCTCCCTGATGATGGCCTGCACGCGCGAGCCCTTCATGCCGACGCAGGCGCCGACCGGGTCAACGTCGCGCTCGGTCGAGGCGACGGCTATCTTGGCGCGCTCGCCCGGCTCCCTGACGGCCGACTTGATGACGACCGTGCCGTCGTAAATCTCGGGCACCTCCATCTCGAAGAGGCGCTTCAGAAGCTCAGGCGAGGTGCGCGAGGTGACGACCTGCGGGCCCTTCGACTCCTTCGAGACGTCGTCGATGACGACGCGGATGCGCTCGCCCTGGTTCCACTGCTCGCCGCGCGACTGCTGGTTGCGCGGGAGGATGGACTCGACCGTGCCGAGGTCTACGATGATGTCGCCGCGCTCGAAGCGCTTGACGTAGCCGTTGACCAGGTCGCCGACCTTGTCTATGTACTGCTCGTAGACGTTGGCGCGGACGGCGTCCCTGACCTTCTGGAAGAGAATCTGCTTGGCGGTCTGCGCGGCGATGCGCCCCATGTCCTCCATCGGCATCGGCAGTTGCAGCTCGTCGCCGACCTCGACCTCGTCGCCCGCCAGCTCCTTCGCCTCGTCGAGCGACAGCTCGCGCCCGGGGTTCTCGACCTCCTCGACGACGACCTTCGAGGCGAAGATTTCCAGCCCCGTCTCGGGCGCCCACTCGACCTGAATCTCCTCGCCCGACTTGAACTGCTTGCGCGCGGCGGCGCGCACGGCCTCCTTGACCGCCTCGATGACGATGTCGCGGTCAATGCCGTGTTCCTTGCAGACGGCGTCAATGCTCTGTCCGATGGATGCGCTCATAGTTTCTTAGAGGCTGGGGTTAGATGCCGCGGGCGGCCGAAAGACTTGCCCGCCCGAGTTTCGTCCCCCCTAGTCTTTGGCCCCCGCTTTCTTCTGCCGCTCGCGCTCCTCGGCGAGGCGGAACTCTTCCTCAACGTCTATCTCCAGGTTCGCCTTGACGATTTCGGAGAACGGGACGCGGACGCGCCCGGAGGTCTTGTCTTCGAACAGGACGTCGGCGCCCTCCAGCCCCTCGATGCGCCCGCGGAAGTTGCGCTGGCCGCCTATGGCGCCGCGCGTCTTCATCTTCGCCAGCCGCCCGGCGAATCGCTCGTAGTCGCCCGCCTGGTAGAGCCCGCGCTCCAGCCCCGGCGAGGAGACTTCCAGCGTGTAGGCGCCGGGGATGAAGTCCTCGACGTCGAGCACCGTGCCGACGTGCGTGCTCACCTCGGAGCAGTCCTGGTGGGTGACGCCGCCCGGCTTGTCAATGAAGATGCGGACGGCGGGCGAGCGCGGGCCGCCCGCGAACTCGACGTGGACCAGCTCAAGGCCGCGCTCCTCGGCCACGCGGCGCGTAATTTCGCGCACCCGCGACTCGACTGAAGCCTCTGCGTCCAAACCCCCCGAAACCCCCTCTTCAAAATACCCTTAGCGCAAAAGAAAAAGTGGGCGCGAACCCACTGGACGACGCCACCGCGCTCCGAGCAAGAGGCGGATTATACGGGAACCGTACGCCCGAGGCAAGCGGGAGCGGCGTGTGTGGCGTGGCCGTCCGCCGGGCGCCCCGGCGGCGCGCGCCCCCGCCCCCGCCGGCCGCCGCCCGCGCCCCGTTTTTAAAGCCGTTTCCTCGACTTTAAAGCCGTTTCCCCGGACAGGCCGCGTGAGCCAAGCGCGCCCGCGTGAAGTAAAGAGGAGGGCGCGGGGGACGTCCCCCGCGCCCTCCTTCTGTCTGCGGACGCGCCGAAGCTCAAAGAGCCTTCAGACGCGGCGCGGCGCTTCCCACGCGGCGCCGCCGGCCGCCGCCCGCGGCCCGCGGCTCACTGTAGCCTGGCCTTGACCGCCTCGCTGACCGCCCTGCCGTCGGCGTTGCGGCCCGCCAGGCGCGCCAGCGCGGCCTTCATCACCGCGCCCATCTCCTTCGGCGAGGTCGCGCCCGTCTCGGCCACGGCCTCCTCGACCGCCCGCTCTATCTCCTCGCGCGAGGCGGCCCGCGGCAAATACTCCTCGATGACGGCTATCTCGGCGCGCTCCTTGTCGGCCATCTCGGCGCGCCCGGCCTTCTCGTACTGCTCGACCGAGTCGCGCCGCTGCTTGACGAGCGACTGCAAGACCTTGGTCAGCTCCTCGTCCGACAGCTCGCCGCCCTTCTCTATCTCGCGGTTCTGCACCGCCGCCTTCACCATCCGCAGGGTCGAAAGGCGCCCGGCCTCCTTCGCCTTCATCGCCGCGGTCATGTCGCCCGTGATGCGCTGCTTCAGACTCATGCGCGAGAGATTACCGCCCGGCGCGCTTCTTCTCAACCGCGGCGCGGAGGTCGTCCCAGGTGGTGGCCGGGCCGTGCACGGCGGCGACGCGCGCGACGGGCAGGCCGCTGCTGACCACCCAGTCGAAGAAGTGGAGCGTCGTGTCGTTGACGGTCGAGGGCATGTAGCGGCCCGAGTTGGGGAGGTTGACGAGGTCGCCCTGGAAGATGAGCTTCTCGGCGGGCAGGTAGGCGACGAGCATCTCGTGCGCGTGCGGGCTCGGGCCGATGTCTATGATTTCGAGCGTCTGTTTGCCGTCGGTGAAGACGCGCCTGCCGCCGCGGACGAACTCGAAGGCGGGCCTGCGCGGCGCGCGGGTCTGGTCGTCGGGCAGCATGGTGAACGCGGCGGCCGCCATGCGCTCGAAGAGCTTCTGGTTGGCGGGCGTCGTGACGACGGTCACGCCCTCGGCGACGTAGCTGCGCAGCCCGCCCGAGTGGTCGTCGTGGTGGTGCGTGACGACGACGTACCTGACCGGCTTCGACGGGAACATCTCGCGCGCCTTGTTAATGGTCGGCTTCGGGCCGCGGCCGCCGCCGTAGGGCTCGACGACGAGGACGTAGCTGTCGAACTCGACGACGAGCGCGTTGGCGGCGCTCTCGAAGAGGTAGACGCCCTCGGCGAGTTTCGTCTCGCGTATCGGGGGCGGCGCGGGCGCGGCCAGCTCCTCGAAGCCCTCGGGGCGCGCGAAGGCGGCGGCCTCGGGGCGCGTGTTGAAGCGCACCTCTTCGTACCTCACGTCCTCGACGAGGTCGCCGCCGCGGCGCGTCTGCCGGACGGCCGGGAAGGCGACGCGCTCGACCGGGCGGTAGCCCCGGAAAATCGTCTCCTGCACCACGTCGCCGTCCACGCCGTCCGTGACCATCTGCTCGTACTTCGAGAGCAGCCGCGTCTTCCGGTCGAAGAAGAGCGCGACGTGGACGCCGTTGGCCGTGGCGAAGGTGACGACCTCGTGCGGGCGGCCGTCGAAGCCCTCGACGCCGGCGTGGCGCAGCGTGGGCGCGCGCTGTTCGAGCGCGAGCGCCAGCAGGAGGTGCGGCACGCGGCGGACGAGGTTGAAGGTGACGGCCGGGAGGTTCGCGGGGTTGACCGGCTGGACGGTGCGGTCGCGGCCGTTGGCCGAGAACGCCTGCCCGCCGCCGACGACCAGCTTCGAGCCGAAGACGAAGCCGCCGGGCAGCGGGTCGCGGTTCTCGAAGATGAAGCGGTTGCGGCGGACGTCCGCGAAGAGCGTCTCGTCGCGCGTCATCCTGTCCCAGGGCTGTTCGGCGCGCAGGCTCTGGTTGCGCGCCCAGGACGAGCCGCTCGCCCTCACCCGGACGTCCTCGACGGCGCGCAGCGCCTCCGGGTCGCCGAGCGCCCTGAGCCCGGCCTCGACCGTCTCGCGCCCCTTGCGGTAGGAGGAGGCGGTGAGCCCCGCGTTCGCGTTCGGGGTCTGCCGCGCGAGCGCCGGCGGCGCGGCGGCCCACAGCGCGAGGCCGAGCGCGAGGGCGAGCCTCAGTCTTCTCTGCATACGAAATCTTCCCCCTTCGGACAGGATTGTGGACGTGTGAAGTCCCGGCGACCGCGTGCGGGTGAATACGACGCGGCGGAAGGTAAGGTTTACGGGATGCGGGTCGGGCGGCGCGCGCGGTGGCGGCGGCGCGCGCCCCCTGCGCGGGTCAGTCCGCGGCCTTGCGGTGTCCGTTCGAGCGCGCGAGGTGCGCGGCGAGGAAGCGGCCGGTGTGCGAGTCGGGCGCGCTCATGACCTCCTCGGGCGTGCCCGCGGCGACGAGGCGGCCGCCGGCGTCGCCGCCCTCGGGGCCGAGGTCTATCAGGTGGTCGGCCGTCTTGATGACGTCGAGGTTGTGCTCGATGACGAGCAGCGAGCCGCCCGCCTCGACCAGCGTGCGGAAGGCCGCGAGCAGCTTGTTGATGTCCTCGAAGTGGAGCCCGGTCGTCGGCTCGTCGAAGATGTAGAGCGTCTTCGCGCCCGTCCGCTTCGAGAGGTAGGAGGCGAGCTTGACGCGCTGCGCCTCGCCGCCCGACAGCGTGGTCGCCGACTGGCCGAGCCGCAGGTAGCCCAGGCCGACGTCGTCGAGCACGCGCAGGCGGTTGGCTATCTTGGCCGTGTCGCGGAAGAAGTTCATCGCCTCGCGGACGGTCATGCTCAGCACGTCGTTGATGTTCTTGCCGCGGTAGCGCACGTCCAGCACCTGCGGCTTGAAGCGCGTGCCCTTGCACTCCTCGCAGACCAGCTCGACGTCGGCGAGGAACTGCATCTCGACCGTCACCGTGCCGTCGCCCTCGCACACGTCGCAGCGCCCGCCGGGGACGTTGAAGGAGAAGTGCGACGGGTCGAGGCCCTTGGCCTGCGCGTCGCGCGTCTGCGAGAAGACCTCGCGGACGGCGTCGTAGACCTTGATGTAGGTGACGGGGTTCGAGCGCGGCGTGCGCCCGATGGGCGACTGGTCCACGAGCACCACGTCGTCCACGTGCTGCCCGCCGGCCAGCTCGCGGAACGCGCCGACCTGCCCCTGCCACTCGCCGCGCTGCTTCTTCAAGCCCGCGTAGATTACGTCGTGGACGAGCGTTGACTTGCCCGAGCCCGAGACGCCGGTGACGCAGACGAGCATCTCAAGCGGGATGTCCACGTTCACGTCCTTCAGGTTGTGCTCGGAGGCGCCGCGGACGGAGATTTTCTTCTTCCTGGCGGGGCGGCGCTGCTTGGGCTCCTTGATTTCGGCCTCGCCGCGCAGGTACTTGCCCGTCAGCGTCGCGCCGGACTTCATCAGTCCCTCGAAGTCGCCCTCGTAGATGACCTTGCCGCCCAGCTCGCCGGCGGCCGGGCCGATGTCGAGGATGTGGTCGGCGGCGCGCATCATCTCCTCGTCGTGCTCGACGACGAGCACGGTGTTGCCGATGTCGCGCAGGTTGTGCAGCAGCTTGATGAGCCGCTCCGAGTCGCGCGGGTGGAGGCCGATGGAGGGCTCGTCGAGCACGTAGAGCGCGCCGACGAGCGAGGAGCCGAGGTTGGTGGCGAGCTGGATGCGCTGCGACTCGCCGCCCGAGAGCGTCGAGGCCAGCCGGTCGAGCGTCAGGTAGTCGAGCCCCACGTCGACGAGGAACTTCAGGCGCCGGCGGACCTCGAACAGCACCTTGTCGGCGATGGCCGCCTGCTCGGGCGACAGCTCCAGCGAGTCGAAGAAGACCTCGGCGTCCTTGATGGCGAGCGAGCAGACCTCGGGCAGCGTGCGGCCGCCGACCTTCACGTCGCGCGCCTCCTGGCGGAGGCGGCCGCCGCCGCAGTCCGGGCAGAGCGTGTAGCCGCGGTACTTGGCGAGGAAGACGCGGACGTGCAGCTTGTACTTCTTCGTCTCCAGCCACTCGAAGAAGCCGCGGACGCCGCTGAAGCCGCCGCGGCCTTCGACCACCGCGCGCTGCTGCTGCCTGGTCAGCTCTTGGAACGGCACGTCGAGCGGAATCTTCTCCTGCCGGCAGAAGCGGCGCAGCTCCGTGCGCGCCCAGTCGTACTGCGGCTTCGTCCAGGGCTCGACGGCGCCGTCGGCGAGCGAGAGCGCCGGGTTGGGGATGACGAGGTCGGTGTCGAGCCCGATGGTGTTGCCGAAGCCCTGGCAGGTCGGGCACGCGCCGAAGGGGTTGTTGAAGCTGAAGAGCCGCGGCTCGGGCTGCGCGTAGAGCGTGCCGTCGTACTTGCACTCGAAACGCTCGTTGAACTTGAAGGCGCGGGGGCTCTCCTCGGCCGTGCGGACCACGGCCTGGCCGTGCCCCTCGATGAAGCAGGTCTCGAAGGAGTCAACCAGACGCCCCAGCACGTCGGGGCGCGCGACGAGGCGGTCAACGAGGACGTAGACGTCCTCGAAGTCGGGGCGCGTGTAGTCGTCGGGCGAGCGCAGCTCCAGAGTCTCGCCGCCCGCCAGCAGGCGCGTGAAGCCGCGCTGCATCAGGCTCATGACGTGCGCCGTCACCGCCCGCCGGTCGAGCGCGCCGGCGGCCGCCTGCTTGGCCATCTTCTTTTTCGCCTTGGAGGCCGCCTTGCCGCCGCCGCCGCCGTTCTCCTCGGCGCGCAGGCCGGCCTCAGCGGGGAAGAGGACGTAGAAGCGCGCGCCCTCGGGGAGCGCGTCCAGGACCTCGCGGGCGGAAGACTCGGGCGAGTCCTTGCGCACCTCGCGGCCGCAGACGCGGCAGAAGGTCGTCCCGACGCGCGCGTAGAGCAGCCGCAGGTAGTCGTAGACCTCGGTCTGCGTCCCGACCGTCGAGCGCGGGTTGCGCGTCGAGTTCTTCTGGCGGATGGCGATGGCCGGCGGGATGCCGAGCACCTCGTCCACGTCCGGCTTGTCCATCCTCTCAAGGAACTGGCGCGCGTAGGCCGAGAGCGACTCGACGTAGCGGCGCTGCCCCTCGGCGTAGATGGTGTCGAAGGCGAGCGAGGATTTGCCCGAGCCGGAGACGCCGGTGACGACCGTCAGCTTCTCGACGGGGATGTGGAACGAGACGTTCTTCAGGTTGTTGACGCGCGCGCCGCGGACGATGATCGCTTCTTGGCTCATGTTCGGAAATAAACACCGCCGCCCACTGTGAACTCTCGGGAGGTGGGGCGAACCGCCAATGATACCCTGTTTCCCGGCTGAGGCGAAACGGGGAGGCGTCCGGCGGCGGCCGGCGCATAATTTTTAACTTTTCGACACGCGGCGGGCAGAGGCGGGGCCTAAAATCCGCGGGAATCCGGCGGCGCGTATAGGGCTTTGATGACTGCCAAAACAGAGAAGAGCATGACCCCGCGACTCGGGCTCGTCTGCATCACGCATTCGGACGAGGTGCGCTACAAGACCGTCACCCGCAAGCGCCTCTTGCAGTTCCCCGCGGCGGAGCAGAAGCGCATGCTGCGCGACCTCTACGCGGCGAACCTGGCGCGGCTGAACCGCGCGCTCGACTTCTGCGCCGGGCGCGGCCTGCGGCTCTACCGCATGACCTCGAACCTCTTCCCGTTCGCGGACGACGAGGCGGGCGCCGACGTGCTCGAAGAGTTCGCGGCCGGGCTGCGCGAGACGGGGGCGCGCGCCGAGGGGCTGGGCATACGCCTCGTGCTCCACCCCGACCAGTTCGTCGTGCTCAGCTCGGACTCGCCGCAGACGATTGCCAACAGCGTCAAGATTTTGGAGTCGCACGCGCGCGTCATGGACATGCTCGGCCTGCCGCGCTCGCCTTGGGCGCTCATCGAGATTCACGGGGGGAAGGGCGGGCGCGCCGACCGGCTGGTCGAGCAGATAGGGCGGCTGCCGGAGGCCGTGCGCGCGCGCGTCGCGTTCGAGAACGACGAGTACATCTACTCGGCCGCGGAGATTCTGGACGTCTGCCGGCGGGCGGGCGCGCCGATGGTCTTCGACGCGCACCACCACGTCGTCCACGAGGGGCTGGACAGCTACGACCACCCGAGCGTCGCCGAGATGGTCGAGGCGGCGCGCGAGACGTGGCCGAACCCGGCGTGGCAGCTCGTCCACATCTCGAACGGCCGCACGTCGTTCTGCGACCGGCACCACAGCGACCTCGTCGAGACGATGCCGGACGCCTACCGCCGCGTGCCCTGGATAGAGGTCGAGGCCAAGCATAAGGAACTCGCCATCGAAAGGCTCAGCGCCGGCTGGCTCGACGCGCCGACCGGGGCGGGGGGGTGAAGGACGAAGGGACGGCCGTCAGCCGCTCCTCCGTCCTTCCCCTCCGTTGTTCTTCTGCTCCTTCGTCCTTCCGGGGCGCGCGGCGGCTTGGAGAACGGGGCGGGTTGGGGCAGACTCGAAGCATGAAGCCTTTTCTGCTCGCGGTCATACTTTTAACCTCCTGCGGGGCGGCGCTGCCGTCACAGTCGCAGTCGCCGAAGCCGGGGGCGACGCCCGCGCCCGCGCCGAAGCCCGCCGCGCCCGAGTCGAAGACGCTGGACGCGGCGCGGCTGCTCGAAGACCTGCGCGTGCTGTCGGCGGACGCGATGGAGGGGCGCGGGGCGGGGACGCAGGGCGGGGCGGTGGCGCGCGCCTACGTCGCGCGGCGGATGGCGGAGGCGGGCGTCAAGCCGCTCTGGGCGTCGTCCTTCGAGCAGCCGTTCGAGCTGCCGGCGCGCGGCGGCGACGGCGGCGCGGCGCGCAGGGGCGTGAACCTCATGGGCTACGTGCGCGGGACCGCGCTGCCGGAGCGCTTCGTCGTCGTCACGGCCCACTACGACCACCTCGGCGTGCGCGACGGCGTCATCTACAACGGCGCGGACGACAACGCCTCGGGCGTCGCCACGCTGCTCCAACTGGCGGCGCGCTTCGGCGGCGCGCGCGCGCCGCGCCACTCCTTCATCTTCGCCGCGCTCGACGCCGAGGAGTCGGGGCTCAAGGGCGCGCACGCGCTCGTCAAACAGCTCCAGGCCGAGCGGCGCGACGTGGCGCTCAACGTCAACCTCGACATGGTCAGCCGCAGCGAGCGCGGCGAGCTGTACGCCTCGGGCACGCGCCACACGCCCCGGCTGCGCGCGCCGCTGGAGCGCGTCGCGGCGCGCGCGCCCGTCAAGCTGCTGCTCGGCCACGACCGCCCCGAGCAGGGGCGCGACGACTGGACGAGCCAGTCCGACCACTACGCCTTCCACCGCGCCGGCCTGCCCTTCGTCTACTTCGGCGTCGAAGACCACCCCGGCTACCACCGGCCGACCGACGACTTCGAGGCCGTCACCAAAGACTTCTTCGTCCGCGCCGCCGAGACCATCCTCGACGCGGTCGAGACGCTCGACGCCGCGCCGGACGCGCCGGGCGGCGCCGGCGGGAAGAAGCAGGCTCAGGAGCAGGCTCAGAGGCCGAAGAGTTCGCCCGTGAGCAGCTTGTGGCAGGGCGCGCCGAGCCGCTCGACCTTCTCGACGAGGTGACCCGTGCCGCCGGGGCCGTCGCCCGTCCGGCCGTCCCAGAGCGCGATGAGCGTGATGTTGGGGTCGCCGCTGCGCGGGTCGCACGCCTCTTCGAGCGCGTTGAAGAGCATCCAGAGGTTGACGCGCTGCCAGATGTTGTAGCCCGACCGCTCGCGCAGCCACGCCGGCATCTGCTCGCGGCCCTCCGCGGCGTCGGCCGCCTCGCTCAGCACGCGCATCAGCCCGCGCGCCGCGCGCTCGTCGTACAGCCGCCAGAACCGCTCGACCCACTGCTGTCCCGCCTTCGCCACCGACCGCCCGACGTACTCCTGCGGCGGCACGGCCAGGCAGAGGCGCGACGCCAGCCCCAACTCGTCGCAGACCTCGTGGAAGAGTATGTCGCCGCCGCTAGCGCCGCCCGCGTAGCCGATTGAGACGCCCGCGCCCGCCTGCATCTCCTCGAAGACGGCCCGCCTGATTCGCTCGCGCGCGACCTGCTCGCGGTCGGCGGGGAAGCGCGGCTTGTCGCGGCCGGGCGCGTCTATCATGTGGCCGGAGAAGAGGAGGACGCGCTCGCGCCGCTGCGCCGGCGGCGGCTCGGCGGCCGCCGGCGGCGGGGGCGGCTCGCCCACGACCTTGAAGACTTCGGCGAGGCTCGCGCCGAGCACGCCGAGGTCCCTGTAGATGGCGAGCTGCTTGCGCACGGCGTCGGCGGCGAAGTCGGGCGCGTCGGCCAGCGCGGCGCGGTAGGCGGCGGCGACGCGGCGGGGCGCGGCCGAGGTCAGCAGCCTGAGGTCGGCCGCGCTGATGTCGGCCCACACGTCGGGGCTCCGGCCCTCGCGCGCGAGGCGCGCCGCCGCCGCCGCCAGCGAAAGCTCGACGGCGGCGGCCAGCTTCGCGGCCTGCGCCTGGTGCTTTTCGAGCGCGCGCGCGGCCTCGTCGTCGTCGTCGAACTGCTCGGCCCACTCGTCGGGCAGCGCGGCCGCCAGCTCGACCATCACCTTGAGCGACGCCAGCGCGAGCAGCCCCGAGTAGAAGTGGTTGAGGTCTTCGAGGAAGGCGCGCTCGTAGTTCTCGAACGAGTCGCGCAAGTGCGGCGAGCGCAGCGCGGCGGCGGCCCGCTCCCCCGGAGGCGCCGCCTCCCACTCGCCGCGCCAGCGCGTCTTGGCGTTGCGCGCCAGCAGCGCGTAGACCTCGGCCCGGTCGGCGGGGCGCGCCGCCCTGTTCTGGAGCGCGCGCCTGAACGCGCCCTCGGATTTCGTCAGGTCGCCCGTGCGCTCGTAGACGGTGCCGAGCTGGATGTTGGCCTCGAGGTCGCCGGGCTCGACGGCGCGGACGCGCTCCCACGTCTCGCGCGCGCCGGTCCACGCCTTGAGGTTGCGCTGCGCGCGGCCGACGGCGCGCCAGCCGTTGACCTCCCACTCGAAGCCCCGCGCCTCGTAGGAGAGCAGCGCGAGGTCGCCGGCGCGCCGGGCCTCGGCCGCCGCCGCCACGTCCTCCTCGAAGTCCCGCGGCACGCGGTTGAGCAGCGAGTGGTCGGGCTCGGACAGGCCGGGCAGCGCCACGAAGACGGGGCTGTCTTTGGCGGCGGCGTCCTTGGCGCCGGCGTCGCGCGTGCGGCCGAGCGCCTCGACCAGCGCCGGCAGGCTGGCGGCCGGGTCGTCGCGGCGGTAGACGAAGTAGCGGTCGGTCTGGAGGTCGAAGGGGAAGCGGTCGGCGGCGCAGCGCAGCATGAAGGCGCCGTGGGCGCGCAGCGCGTGGCGGATGCCCAGCTCGTAGAAGACGTTGGCGTTGTGAATCGAGAGGTCGGCGACGACGAGGTCGGCCGTCAGCAGGCGGCGGAACATGTCGGTTCGGATGTTGCCCGACTCGACGATGTCGAGCGTCTCGCGCCCCTCGGCGCCGACGGCTTCGAGCGCCGGCGAGATGAGGACGCGCGCGACCTCGTCGAAGTCAATCTCGTTCTTGACGCCGAACGGGCGGATGATGAAGGCTCGCATCGTTTCGGCTCCTCAACTCTCCTCGAACCGGCCGAAGTGTTCGAGCGCGAAGTGCCCGGGGCTGACCTCCTCGGCGAGCGCCCGGCCGACGCGCGTCAGGTCTTCGATCTGCGCGACCGAGTCGAGCTGCGCGACCTTCGAGGGGTCCACGTCGCCGAGGCCGTGCGCGGAGAGCCAGTCCGCCGTCAGCTCGGCGTTGTAGCGCGCGTAGAGGAAGCGGCGGCCGAGGTCTTCGGAGAGCGGGACGGGCCGCCCCGCGGCGTCGCGCGGGACGAGGTCGCCCAGCTCGCGGTCGACCGGCGCGCCGTGGACGCAGCGCCCGACCGTGCGGCAGTTGACGTCCTGGTCGACCGCCGTGCCGTACATCAGCGCCGCGGGAATCTGGGCGGCGTTCGCGAGCGCCGTCTTGCCCGACGAGTAGATGGCCGCGTCCACCTTCGGCGCGGAGCCCGTGCCCACGGAGACAAGCAGCAGCCGGCGCTCGCCCGTCGCCCAGCCGAGGCTGTACTCGGGCAGCGTCGCCATCCGCGCCAGCAGGAAGGCCGGGTTGTTGTAGGGCGTCAGCCCGCCGTCCTCGAAGACGAAGGTCTTCGAAGGGTCGTTCGCGTCCCACCGGATGACCTCGGGCGCGAAGTAGATGGGGGCGGCCGTCGAGGCGCGCACGAGCTGCCAGAGCGGGATGCGCAGGTTGGAGTCGGCGCGCCCCGGCCGGTTGTAGCGGGCCAGCGGGTTGCTGCTGACGGGCCACGGCGAGTCGGTCGAGACGTTGCGCGTGACGACGAGCAGGAGGCTCTTGAGGTGCTCGGGCGAGAGCGTCGTGTCGGCGCCGAACGTCTCCTGCAACTTCACCTTGAGCGGCTGCGACTCGTAGAGGTGGCGCAGGCGGCGGAGGATGAACGACTTGTCGAACATCGCCGGCCCGGCCTCCACGTAGAAGTCGGACAGCTCGCGCGCCGACATCCCGCGCGCCAGCCCCGCGGCGATGATGGCGCCCGTGCTCGTGCCGCCGAAGTAGTCGAAGAAGTGGCACAGGCGGAAGTCCGCGCCCCGGCCGCTCTGCTCGCGCAGCACGTCCTCGATGCGGACGAGGACTTGCAGCGTCAGGACGCCGCGGATGCCGCCCCCGTCGAGCGCGAGCAGCCGGCGCGGCCGGCCCTCCGTCCCCGCGCCGAAGCGCCGTTCGAGCGGCCCCCACGCGGGCTCTGTGTTTTCCGACATTCGGTTCCGTCTCCTGGTTGAAGGTGTCAAGTCGCGCGCCGGCCGCGCGCGGGCTGCGGCGGCGGCGCCCCGACGTGTACACTTGACCGTCGCGGCGTGTCAATGAAATTCTGAGGGCGGCCGGTCATGGACGAAGGGTGAGCTGAAGAACCGTGGACACACTTTTGAACGAGGCGGAGGCGCGCGTGCTGGGCTCGCTCGTCGAGAAGCAGGTGACGACGCCCGACTACTACCCGCTGACGCTGAACGCGCTGGTCAACGCCTGCAACCAGATTTCCAACCGCGACCCCGTCGTGCAGTACGACGAGGCCACGGTGACCTGGGCGCTCGACACGCTGCGCGCGAAGAACCTCGTCTACATCTTCTACGGCGCGGACAGCCGCGTGCCGAAGTACAAGCACATGATGCGCGAGGTGCTGGAGCTGTCGCCGCCCGAGCTGGCCGCGCTCTGCGTGCTGATGCTGCGCGGGCCGCAGACGGTCGGCGAGGTGCGCGGGCGGACGGGGAGGCTCTACGAGTTCGCCGACCTGCGCGAGGTCGAGGCGACGCTCGACGGGCTGGCGCAGAGGGACGAGCCGCTGGTCATGAAGCTGCCGCGGCAGGCCGGGCGCAAGGAGGCGCGCTACGCCCACCTGCTCTCGGGCCGGCCCGCCGTCGAGGAGGAGGCCGAGGGGCAGGTGCCTTCGCCCGCGCCGCGCGCCCCGTCCGCGCCCCCGCGCGCGGGCGACGGCGAGCGCGTCGCGCGGCTCGAAGCCGAGGTCGAAAGCCTGCGCGGCGAGCTGGCCGAGATGCGCCGCCAGTTCGACGAGTTCCGCAAACAGTTCGAGTAGCCGGGGCGTGCGCGGATGAGTCTTCCGGTCAAAGGCGGGCGCGGGCGAGGCGCGAGGCTCGGCCGCGACTTCTACACGCGCGCCGACACGCTCGGCGTGGCGCGCGAGCTGCTGGGCAAGCGGCTGGTCGTGCCCGACGCCGCGACGGGCGAGCGCGTCTCGGGGCGCGTCGTCGAGACGGAGGCGTACCTCGGCGTCGAGGACAGGGCGGCGCACTCCTACGGGGGGCGGCGCACGCGCCGCACCGAGACGATGTTCGCGCGCGGCGGCGCGGCCTACGTCTTCTTCGTCTACGGCATGCACCACCAGTTCAACGTCGTCACGGGCCCCGAGGGGACGCCGCACGCCATCCTCGTCCGCGCCGTCGAGCCGGAGGAGGGCGTCGAGCTGATGAGGGGGCGGCGGCCCGTCCCCAAAGAGCGCGAGCTGACCTCGGGGCCGGGCAAGCTCTGCCGCGCGCTCGCCATTGACCTGACGTTCGACGGCGAAGACCTGACGCGCGGCCGCCGGGTCTGGCTCGAAGAGACGGGCGCGCGGTTCGCGCCGGAAGAGGTCGCCGCCGGGCCGCGCGTCGGCGTTGACTACGCCGGCGAGGACGCGCTCAGGCCGTGGCGCTTCTGGCTCAGGGGCAACGCCTACGTCAGCCGGAAGTGAGCGGCGTCGGGTCTTGAGTCCGCGGGTTTGAGTCTTCGGCCGCGGGGTTCGAGTTTACGGCCGCCGGCCGGCGCGCGCGGCCGGCGGCCGGCGGCTCGGGACGCGAAGCTGAATCGAGGTGCAGGGATTGCGGGTCACTTTCTTGGGAACGAGCGCCGGGGTGCCGACGCGCGCGCGCAACGTCTCGTGCGTGGCGCTCAGGCTGCCGCAGCGCGGCGAGGTCTGGCTCTTCGACTGCGGCGAGGGCACGCAGCACCAGCTCCTGCGCAGCGACCTCAACATCAGCCAGGTCACGCGCGTCTTCATCACGCACATGCACGGCGACCACGTCTACGGGCTGATGGGGCTGCTCGCCACCTGCGGCATGGCCGGCGGCGCGCGCGCCGTCACGGTCTACGGCCCGCGCGGCATCGGCGAGTACGTCCGCGAGGTCAGCCGCCGCACGCAGCTCCACACCTCCTACCCGCTCGAAGTCCGCGAGGTGGCGGAAGGGCCGGTCTTCGAGGACGAGGAGTTCGCCGTGCGCTGCGCGCCGCTCAAGCACCGCCTGCCGGCCTTCGGCTACCGCGTGGACGAGCGCGACCGCCCCGGCCATTTCGACGTTGAGCGCGCGAAGGCCGAGGGCATCCCGCCCGGCCCGCTCTACGGCCGGCTCAAGCGCGGCGAGCGCGTCTCGCTCCCCGACGGGCGCGGCTTCGACGGCGCGGACTTCTGCGGCCCGACGCTGAAGGGCCGCAGCGTCGTCTACTGCACCGACACCACCTACTGCCGCTCGGCGGTCGAGCTGGCGCGCGGCGCGGACTTCCTCATCCACGAGGCGACCTTCGCCGACGCCGACGAGGGGCTGGCCGCGCGCAGCACGCACTCGACCGCCTCGATGGCGGGGCGCGTCGCGCGCGAGGCGGGGGCGCGGAAGTTGATGCTGACGCACTTCAGCCCGCGCTACTTCCCCGGCAACCAGACCGGCCCGGAAGACCTCCTGCGCGAGGCGCGCGCCGTCTTCGCCGACGCCGAGCTGGCGCACGACTTCCTGAGCGTTGACGTGGCGCGGCGCGAGTAGTAAACAACTCGGGCCGCCGCGCCCCGCCGCGCGCGGCCGCTTCCGGAGGAGATGTCGGCTTAAAGAGATGTCAGCGGCCCGCCGCGTCCGGCCGGCCACCCCCTTTAACGGCGCAAGTCGGTTTACGCGCTTCCTGTTGCGTGTGATACGATGTGCCAGGTCTGCAACGCCGCGGGCCCCGCGGCGGGAAGGTAAACGGAGCGAGAGCAAATGTCCTACAACAAGATCATCATCATCGGCAATCTCGGGCGCGACCCCGAGTTGAGCTACACCCCGCAGGGCACGGCCGTCTGCAAGTTCTCGGTGGCGACCAACGAGCGGCGGCGCGACAAGGCCGGCGAGCAGCAGGACATCACCACCTGGTTCCGCGTGTCGGCCTGGGGGAAGCAGGCCGAGAACATCTCGCGCTACCTGACGAAGGGGCGCAAGGTCTACATCGAAGGCCGCCTCCACGTCGAGGAGTGGAACGACCGCGAGGGCAAGCCGCGGCAGTCGCTCGAAGTCAACGCCTCGGAGGTGCAGTTCATTGACGGCCCCGGCGGCGGAGGCGGCGGAGGCGTCGAAGGCATCCCCGTACGCTCGCAGCAGGGCGGCGGCGCGCCCGGCGGCGGCGGCTCGTCGTCGCGCGGAGGCGGCGGAGGCGGCGGCGGCCGGCCCCCGGCGGGCGGCGGCGGCGACGACATCGAGGACGACGAGATTCCTTTCTGAGTTCGGAAGCGAGCGCGGGCGCCGTCTCCCGTCGGGGCCGTGTCGTGGGACGTTTGACTTCACACGGGCGGGCAGCGCGGGCGGGACGGGGGGTTAGAGGATTTCGAACCTCGGGTTTGGAATCCCGAATCCCCGCCCCGCCCGCACGGCCCGCCCGTGTGAGTCGTTCTTTCTGACATCTCGGGGCGGGTGGCGGCATGGGCGACGAGTTCAGGGACGCGGACGAGACGGGGCGGGCCTTGGTGGCGGTCGAGCGGGCGCGGTTCATGCCGGCGATGTCCATCGAGTCGGCGGTCGAGCGCTACAACGCCGTGACGGAGTTCGTCAGCCGCGTGCTCAGGAAAGACGTGGACTACGGCGTCATCCCCGGCACGGACAAGCACACGCTGCTCAAGCCGGGCGCCGAGAAGCTGACCACCTTCTTCGGCCTCTCGACCCGCTTCGAGCTTCTGGAGCGCATCGAGGACTGGACGGGCGAGGGGCACGGCGGCGAGCCCTTCTTCTACTACCTCTACCGCTGCCGCCTCATGCGCGGCGACCTGCTCATCGCAGAGGGCGACGCCTCCTGCAACTCGCGCGAGACAAAGTACCGCTGGCGCGAGGCCCAGCGCGCCTGCCCCGCCTGCGGCGTCACCGCCATCATCAAAGGCCGCGAGGAGTACGGCGGCGGGTGGGTCTGTTTCAAGAAGAAGGGCGGCTGCGGCGCCAAATACCCGGACGGCGACCAGACGATTGAGAGCCAGCAGACGGGGCGCGTCTTCAACCCGGACATCGCCGACCAGGTCAACACCATCCAGAAGATGGCGCAGAAGCGCTCGCTGGTCGGGGCCGTGCTGCTCGCGGTCAACGCGTCGGAGTTCTTCACGCAGGACGTGGAGGACATGCAGTCCGGCGCCGCGGCGGCGGCGTCGGCGGCCGCGCGCGGGGCGGGGGCCGGCGTCGAGGAGGAGATTCGCGGCGCGTGCAGGGCGCTGGGGAAGACCGAGGGGCAGTTGGCCGGGTGGCTCAGGAAGAAGTACGGCGCGGACGGCGTCGCTCAGTTGAGCGAGGCGGACAGGCGCGAGGTGCTGGCGCTGCTGCAAGGCATGCTGGCGAAGCGCGCCGCTTAAATCCCGGCGTCGGCGAGCCCGCCGGGCCTTCTACCGGAGTATGTGAAATGAGCGCGCCGGATATGGACAAGGAGCTTGAAGAAAAATCCTGGGCCGAGTTTCTTGAAGCGGCCCCGCCGGGAGGGGCGGTGAAAATTACCGACCTGTCAACGTCGGCGGTAACTGGCTATAGGGTGGTGACCCCCGACCTGCAACTTCACTGCGAGTCGGAAACCTGCGGCGGCGCCCGCTTCTTTGCCGGGGAGAGTCAACCCGAAGCAATCCACCTCCCCGCAACTCAGCCGCAGATGTTCTTTCTAATCTACGTGTGCCGCAACTGCCGTGAGACGTTCAAGGAGTTCGCCCTCAGGGTGATTCGGGATTCAGATTCCAGAGCAGGCGTTGCCGTTAAGCTGGGAGAGTTCCCGCCGTTCGGCCCTCCCACGCCCGCGCGAGTGATGTCTCTTATCGGGCCGGATAGGGCCGCATTCATCAAGGGACGGCGTGCTGAGAATCAGGGCTTGGGTATCGGGGCTTTCGCCTATTATAGGCGTGTTGTTGAGAACCAAAAGGGACGGCTGATAGAAAAGATTGCTGAAGTCGCGGCCCGGCTCGGCGCCGACGCGAACACGCTGGAGCGGTTCAACAGGGCGAAGAACGAAACGCAGTTCAGCAGAGCAATCGATGACGTGAAAGGGGCGTTCCCGCAGGCGCTTCTCATTCAAGGTCAGAATCCGTTATCACTCCTTCATAGCGCGTTAAGTGAAGGGCTCCACGCCCAGTCGGATGAAGATTGCCTGGAGTTGGCGACCAGCATCCGTGTCGTCTTATCTGAGTTGGCGGAGAGAATCAGCCAGGCGTTAAAAGACGAGGCCGAACTGAGAAGCGCCGTCAGCAGGCTCTTAAAGCCTAAGTCCTGATGTGCACCCTCCCTCCGAGATGAACGAGACGAAGCTCGTCCTGCGGTTCGACTCGGGCACGCTGCTGCTCGACGGCGCGGGGGCGGAGGCGCGCGTGCCGGAAGCCTTCCGCTGGGACGCGCGCGTGATGCGCTGGCGCGCGCCGGCTTGGGAGTACAGGCGGGTCGTCACCGAACTCGTCCGCGCGAAGGTCGCCTACGAAGACCACGCCCGCGCCTACCACCAATTCGACTTCCCGACGAAGTTCCTCGTCGAGCCGCGCCCGTACCAGACGGAGGCCATCGAGGAGTGGGAGCGGGCGGGGCGGCGCGGCGTCGTCGTCCTGCCGACGGGCGCGGGCAAGAGCCTCGTGGCGCAGATGGCCGTCGAGCGCGTGAAGCGCTCGACGCTGGTCGTCGTGCCGACGCTCGACCTGATGAACCAGTGGTACGACCTGCTGCTGTCGTGCTTCCAGGCCGAGGTGGGGCTCATCGGCGGCGGCTACTTCGAGGTGGGCGCGCTGACCGTGACGACCTACGCCTCGGCCTTCCGCTTCATGGAGCGCCTGGGGAACCGCTTCGGCCTCGTCATCTTCGACGAGTGCCACCACCTGCCCTCGGGCGTCCACCGCATCGCGGCCGAGATGTGCGTCGCGCCGTTCCGGCTGGGGCTCTCCGCCACGCCCGAGCGCGCCGACGGCGAGGACTCGCTGCTCGAACAGCTCGTCGGCCCCTTCGTCTTCCGCCGCGAGACGCACGACCTGGCGGGCGAGTACCTGTCCGACTACACGGTCGTGCGCCTGCGCGTCGAGCTGTCGGCCGAGGAGCGCGACGCCTACGAGCGCGAGCGCGAAGTCTTCCGCGGGTTCCTCAAGGAGAAGGGCATCGGGCTGGGCGGCTTGCGCGGCTGGCAGATGTTCGTCGCCGCGTCGGCGCGCTCGCAGGAGGGGCGGCGCGCGATGATGGCCTACCGCGAGTCGAAGCGCATCGCGCTGGGGACGGACTCGAAGCTGCGCGCGCTCGGCGAGCTGCTTCAGAGGCACCGGCGCGAGAAGGTGCTGGTCTTCACGGCCGAGAACGAGATGGTCTACCGCATCTCGCGCCTCTTCCTCGTCCCGGCCATCACGCACGAGACGGGCGTCAAGGAGCGCCGCGCGTGGCTCGAAGCCTTCAACAAGGGCGAGGTGCTGGCGCTCGTCACCTCGAAGGTCCTGAACGAGGGCGTCAACATCCCCGACGCGTCGGTGGCGGTCGTGCTGTCCGGCTCGGGCTCGACGCGCGAGCACGTCCAGCGCCTCGGCAGGATTCTGAGGAAGTTCCCCGGCAAGGAGGCCATCCTCTACGAGGTCGTCACGCAGGACACGACCGAGGAGCACATCAGCCGCCGCCGCGGCGCGGGCGAGCAGTTCCGCGGCCAGCCCCGGCAGCCCGAGGAGCCTTCGCTGATTTAAGGAGATGCTGACCGCAGACCTCGCGATGAGCTGGCAGCGCGGCGACCGCGTCGGCCCGCGCTACGTTGACCCGGAGGACGAGGAGCGGCTGCGCGAGGCCGAAGACCTCGTCGCGCTCTTCGGGTCGTACGTCGGCCGCCCGCGCGCCGCGCTCGAAGAGTCTTTGCAGGAGTACGTCGGGACGGGCACCGACTACCGCGAGCTGCGCGGGCTCATCAAGCTGCTCACGGACCGCTGCGAGTTCGAGACGAGCGCGCCCGCCCCGCCCGCCGACATCCGCCGCGCCGTCTTCCTCAAGGCGCGCGCGCGCCACCCCCTGACCGACGCCGAGGCGCGCGCGGCGGTCGTCGCCGAGGCCGCGCGCGAACTCTCCTGCGACCCCGACGCCCTCGTCCGCGCGCTCTACGCCGACTTGCCCGAGAACCAGCGGCTCTCCGCGTTCGAGCCCATCACGCCCGAGGCGCTCTTAGACCTCTACAACGTCGCGCAGGCGCAGGCGCTGCTCTACCGCTCGGTCGAGATGCGCCTGTGGCTGGAGCCGCAGGCGCCCGAGGGCTTCCGCGAGCTGTTCGGCGCGATTAAAGCTTACCGCCTGATTCACACGGTGAAGGGGAACTCGGGCGAGGGCTACGAGGTGCGGCTCGACGGCCCGGCCTCCATCTTCCAGCGTTCGCAGAAGTACGGCATCCAGATGGCCGTCTTCCTGCCGGCGCTGCTGCTCTGCGGCGGCTGGCGCATGCGCGCCGAGATTCAGGCGCGGCGCGACCGCGTCGCCTACTTCGAGCTGACGAGCGCGCAGACGCGCCTGCGCTCGCACTACCCGGAACTCGCCGCGTACGAGAACCCGGTCGTCGAGAAGCTCAAGTCGGCGTGGGCGCGCGCGGGCGGCGAGTGGGCGCTGGAGCCGAGCGGCGAGGTGATAGACCTCGGCGACTCGGCCTTCATCCCCGACTTCGTGCTGCGCCACGCGGCGACGGGCGCGCGCGTCTACCTCGAACTGCTCGGCTTCTGGACGCCCGAACATCTGCGCGAGCGCCTGCTGGAGTTCGACCACGCGGGCCTCGGCCACTTCATCCTCGCCGCCTGGGACGAGCTGCGCGGCTCGCGCGACCCGCTGACGAACGTCCCCCCGAACACGATAGTCTTCAAGAGGAGCCTCGACCCGGCCGCGGTCGTGCTGATGGCCGACGCGCTCGCGCGCGGGGGCGGCTAGCGGCGGCGCGTCAGCCGAAGACCTCTATCTTCCAGACCTCTTCGGTCAGTTGTGTGGTGGTGATTTCGACGGGGAGGAACTTCTTGACGACCTCGATGTTGGTCGTGGTGTGCGGCGTCGGGGTGACGGTCGTGAAGGAGCCGCCGCCGGCGAGCGCCATGGGGATGAGGAGCTGGTCGGCGAGGTGCTCGCCGACGGGCGCGCCCGAGGCGAGGTAGCCGTGCGCCTCTTTGACGACGCGCGCGGCTATTGATTCGGCGCGCACGCCGCGCTCGCCGACGCCGGTGAAGACCTCGGTCACGTTCTCGCTCTCGACCTCGACGGTGAAGACGTTGCCGGCGCTGAGGGCGTTGTCGGAGACTTCGAGGTCGAGCTGGTCGGGCACGAGCCCCATCTGCTCGCTCGCCACGGCCAGCTCGCGCTCGCCGACGTGCGCCGGCAGTTTGACGCACAGCGCGCGGGCGCGCATCGAGAGCACGGCGCCGCGCTCTGTGATGTCGAGCCGGCGAAGCTCCTGCGCGGGCTCGACGTAGACGTTGAAGCGGCCGCCGCCGGGCGGGTAGAAGCCGTAGCGCTGCAACTCGACCGTCACGGTGGGGCCCGTGCGGTTGACGAGCGGGAGGAAGCTCTTGCGGATGAACTCGAAGGGCGGCGCCTTGACGTTGTGCGTGCCGCCCTCGAACAGCAGGAGGCTCGGCGCGTCGGCGAGCATCAGCGGCGGCAGCACGGCCTGGAGGACGAGCATGGTGCTGCCGGCCGTCCCGATGGTGAACTTGTACTCGCCGGGCTGGATGGCGCCGGGCTCGAAGGTGAACTCTTTGGAGCCGACGTGCGCGCCGTCGGCCTGCCCGGCGCCGATGGCGACGGCGGCGGTGACGGCCGTCAGGTGTTGGCGCTGGAGTCCCGGCTTGTCGCGCCGCGCCCGGACGTTGTAGACGCGGAAGGGCTTCCCCGTGATGAGCGAGAGCGCCAGCGACGTGCGGATGATCTGGCCGCCGCCCTCGCCGTATGAGCCGTCTATGGAGAGCATAGTTGGTTGAGACCGCGCCGCGGCGCGCCGGAGTCTTTTACCACAGTTGGCGCGCGCGGCAAACGCCGCGGCGTTTGTGGCGCGCGCGCCGGCCGTGTTGTAATCGAAAAAGAAGGAATACGGGAGGCGGGCGGGAGGGTTTCGGGCTGTGCCACAGCGCACGATTGTCGTCGGCGACCTGCACGGGTGTTACGACGAGCTGATGATGCTGATGGGTCGGGTGGACTTGCGCGCCTCCGACCGCGTGGTCTGCGTCGGCGACCTCGTCGCCAAGGGCGAGAAGAGCCGCGAGGTGCTGGAACTCTTCATCGCGGACGCGCGCTTCACGTCCGTCGTGGGCAACTACGACCGCGCGCTGCTGGAGTACTGGAAGGGCTCGCGCGAGAAGAAGGAGCTGAAGAAGCCGCAGCGCAAGTGCGCCAAGCAGCTCAAGGACGGGCGCGAGCGCTACGCGGCCTACCTCGAAACGCTGCCGCCCTACCTCGACCTCGGCGGGCACGTCGTCGTCCACGCGGGGCTGCGGCCGGGCGTGCCGCTGTCGGGTCAGTCGCTCGACGACCTGACAGCCATCCGCACGCTCGGCCCCGACCGCGAGAGCCGCGAGGGCACGCCGTGGTACGAGGTCTACGACGGCGAGAAGGTGGCGCTCTTCGGCCACTGGCCGGCGCCCGAGCCGCGGCGCGGGCCGCGCTCCATCGGCCTCGACACAGGCTGCGTCTACGGCCGAAGCCTCACCGCCTACGTCATCGAGACGGGCGAGTTTTACAGCGTCCCCGCCCTTCGAGATTACACGTCGAAATAGACGGCAGGCGGCATCCGGCAGCCGGCAGGACTCCGCCCGGCGGGCGTCGGCGCGTTGACGACGAGGGCGCGTTTGACGAAGCGCCGCCCGCCGCCTTACGCCCGCCGCCTACTTTCTGAGCAGGCTGAGCATCAGCGCGTCGAGGGCGTCGAGGTCGAGGGGCTTCTGGACGTATGCGTTGCAGCCGGCGGCGAGCGCGAGGTTGCGGTGCTTGGCGGGGTCGTGCGCCGAGATGACGATGATGGGCACGGGGCGCAGCGCCTCGTCCTGGCGCAGAAAGCGCGTGACGGCGAAGCCGTTCAGGCGCGGCAACTGCAAGTCCATCAGGATGAGGTCGGGGCGCGTGAGCCGCGCCACGTCGAGCGCCTCCTGCCCGTCGCGCGCCTCGATCACGCGGTAGCCCTTCGCGCCGAGAGTCGTCTTGACCATCAGGCGGATGTCCGCGTCGTCTTCGGCCAGGAGGATGGTCGTCGCCGACCGCAGCGTGTCGCCCCCGCCGGGCGCGTCGGCGGACGGCCGCGCCCCGGGCGTCAAAGGGTCTTGCGTCGTGGAAGGGAAGGACACTGCTTGGTATCTCTCTCCACCGGGGAACGGGCGCGGGCGGTAGATGGAACCGGAGGGCGCCGTGCGCTGCTTAGAGGCTGCGCGCGGCGCCCTCCGACCCTTCCCCCTTGCTAACGCGCCACGAGTATAGGGCGGCGGGGCACGCAACGTCTGTACGTTCGGAAACTTTTAGCGAACGCCTAAGTCGTTGATATAACTGTCGTACTCGTCTGTCAACCCGGCGGCGCACCCGCAGCAGACGCGCTTGAGCCCGGCGGGCTCCGCGACGGTCAGCGCGCCGCGCCCGCGCGTGACGAGCCCGGCGCGTTCGAGCGCGCCGACTGCCACCGTCACGCCCGAGCGGCGCACGCCGAGCATCTGCGAAAGGTGCTCGTGCGTCACCGGCAGCGTGTCCGAGCCGAGGCGCATCCGCCCCAACAGAATCCAGCGCGCCAGACGCTGCTCGACCGTGTGCAGCGTGTTGCAGAGCGTCGTCCGCGTGACCTGCGCCAGCAGCAGCCGCGCGTAGCGGAGCACGGCCGCGCGGAAGGCCGGCAACTGGCCCAGGCATTCGCGCGCCCGCTCAGTCTTCAGCCGCAGCGCCGCCCCGCCGACCTGCACGGCCGCCGTGTGCACGGCCGCGTCCGAGCCGAGCAGCACGGGCAGCCCGCCCAGCCCCTCGCGCCCGAGCGCGGCGACCTCGACGGAGGCGCCGTCGCCGAGCGTCGAGAGCAGCGAGAAGAGCCCGCCCTCCGGGAAGTGCACGTTGCGGATGGCGCCCTCAAGGTCGTAGAGCCGGCGCCCCGCGCGCAGCTCGACGCGCGCCAGCCCCGGCGCGAGCCGCCCGAACTCCTCCGGCGGCAGCGAGGCGATGAGGAGGTTGCCGACCTCCTCCTGCCTGATGTTCGTGAGCGGCATCGGGCGTTCACCGTCGGCGCGCGGGCGCGCGCCCCCACAGCCACACGTCGGGTCGAAGTCGTGAAGAGTCGCGCGGCCTCAGTCGGAGCGCGCGCCGCCGAGCCAGTCCGCGTCCTCCGCGGAGGCCGGGTGGCAGGCGCACGCCGCGGCGGCCAGCGCCTCGCGGCCGGCGAGCCGCAGCCGGTTGCGCCTGTGCTCGACGGCCCCCGCGCGCTCCAGCTCGCCGACGCATTCGCTGACGCCGGCGCGGCGCACGCCGAGCTGGCGCGCGACCTCCTCCTGCGTCAGCCGGAAGTCACCTGAGCCGGCGCGGCCGGCCAGCGCGAGCAGCCACGTCGCCAGCCGCCCGCTCAGGCGGTGGCGCGTGTTGCAGATGGCGCGGCGCGACACCTGGCGGACGAACGCGCCCTAGTAGCGCAGCAGCAGCGCGGAGCAGCGCGGGCTGCGCGCCGACAGCTCGCGCAGCGCGGCGGCCTCGACGCACAGCGCGTCGCCCGCCAGCAGCACGCGCGTCAGCCCCTCCGAGCGCCGCGCGCCGAGCGCCGCGCCGAGCCCCACAAGCCCCTCGCGCCCGACGACGGCCGTCTCGACCGCGACGCCGCCGCCGTCGGCCGCCGAGCAGCCGACGACGCAGCCGGCCGGGAAGTAGACGAGGCGCAGCGGCTCGCCCGGCGCGTGCAGCGTCCGCCGCGCCTCCAGCCGCTCCGTGCGCGCGAAGGCGAGCAGCCGCCGCGACTCGTCGGCGTCGAGCGCGTCGGCGAGGCGGTTGCCCGTCATCCCCGCGCAGGCGAAGGCCGTGCTCTTCATCCCTCTCTTCTCCGGCCGGCGCGCGCGCGGGCTTCGCCCCGCGCCGTCGTGCGCCGAGTGCTCCAGGGTCGAGCGGAAGATAGCAACAAATGCGCGTCGCGTCGAGAGTCTCCGGCAGCCTCGGACGTTGGCGGCCCGGCGGAGTTCCGTTGTATAAGATTGTAAGCTCATAACCCGACTGGAAAACTTCCGCAGCGGAGAAATGATGAAATATTACGAGAACGTCCTCCAACTCATCGGCCGCACGCCGCTCGTCAAACTCAACCGCCTGACCGAGGGAATCAAGGCGACCGTGCTGGCGAAGATGGAGAGCCTCAACCCCGGCTACTCGGTCAAGGACCGCATCGGCGTCTCGATGATTGACGCCGCCGAGCGCGAGGGGACGCTCAAGCCGGGCGGCGTCATCGTCGAGGCCACCTCGGGCAACACGGGCATCGGCCTCGCGCTCGCCGCGGCCGTGCGCGGCTACCGCTGCGTCTTCGTGATGACCGAGAAGGCTTCGGTCGAGAAGGTGCGTTACCTGAAGGCGCTCGGGGCGGACGTCGTCGTCGTCCCGGCGACGGCCAAGCCGGGCACGCCCGACCACTACGTCGAGACGGCGCGCCGCATCGCGCGCGAGACGCCCAACAGCTTCTACCCCGACCAGTACTCGAACCCCAACAACCCGGAGGCGCACTACCGCACGACGGGGCCCGAGCTGTGGGAGCAGACCGAGGGGCGCATCACGCACTTCGTCTCGGGGCTCGGCACGGGCGGCTCCATCTCGGGCACGGGGCGCTTCCTCAAGGAGAAGAACCCCGACATCCGCGTCGTCGGCGCGGACCCCTACGGCTCGGTCTTCAAGACCTACAAGGAGACGGGGCGGACGCACGAGGCGACGCCCTACCTCGTCGAGGGCATCGGGCAGGAGGTCGTCCCCGCCAACGTCCACATCCGCTACGTGGATGAGATCATCAACGTCACCGACCGCGAGTCGTTCGAGATGTCGCGCCAGCTCGGGCGCCTGGAGGGCATCTTCTGCGGCGGCTCGACGGGGACGAACCTCGCCGCGGCGCTGAAGGTCGCGCGGGGCCTGGACGAGTCGGGCGTCGTCGTCTTCATCGTCTGCGACACGGGCGAGCACTACCTGACGAAGCACCACTCGGACGAGTGGCTGAAGGAGAAGCGGCTGCTGGAGCCGCAGAAGATGACGGCCGGGCTCATCAGCACGACCAAGGCGGCGGGCGACCGCCCGCGCGTGCTGGCCGTCGCGCCCGACGACACGGTCGGCGCGGCGCTCTCGCTGATGGACAAGTACGGCGTCACGCAGGCCCCCGTCATCGAGGAGGGGCGCTCGGTCGGCTCGGTGCGCGAGAACCGCCTGCTCGCCAAGATTCTCGGCGACCGCGACCTGCTGGGCGCGCGCGTCTCGCAGGTCATGGAGCCGGCCTTCCCCGTCGTGGACGTGGACGCCGTCTCGTCCGAGGTGACGCGGCTGCTGCGCCGCAACCCGGCCGTCCTCGTCGAAGAGTTCGGCCGCATCACGGGCATCATCACCCGCCACGACATGCTCGACGTCCCCAACTTCGGCGCGCACTAGGGCCGCGCGCCGCACGCCCCCCGCCATGAAAGTCTACAGACCCGAAGACATGAACGCCGCTTTCGCCGCCCCCGCCGGGTTCTCGTCAGGCTACGCACGGCTTCGCCGGGAGGTCTGAAAGCATGTTTCGCGTCAAGGGCATTGACCACGTCGTCATCCGCGCGCGCGACCTTGAGCGGATGGTCTCTTTCTACCGCGACGTGCTCGGCTGCGCCGTCGAGAGGCGGCGCGACGACCTCGGGCTGGTTCACCTGCGGGCGGGCGCGAGCCTGATTGACCTCGTCTCGGTCGAGGGCCGGCTCGGGCGGCCGGGCGGCGCGGGCCCCGGCGCAGAGGGGCGCAACATGGCGCACCTCTGCCTGCGCGTCGAGCCCTTCGACTACGGGGAGTTAAGCTCCCACTTCGCGGGGCTGGGCGTGGCGGTCGGGGGCGAAGAGCGGAACTACGGGGCCGAGGGCGACGGCCCCTCCTTCTACCTGAGCGACCCCGAAGGGAACACCGTCGAACTGAAAGGGCCGGCGGCCGCGTGAGGGCCGGCGCGGCGGCGCGCGTCAGCGCGCGCGCTCGTGCGTGGTGACCGTGAGGCCGTCGCCGAGGTCGCGCGCGCCGGAGGGGCGGAAGCCGTCGAGGAAGTCGGGCGGCATGAAGGTGTCGGCGCCCTCGACCGCGAGCGGGACTTCGGTGACGAGCCAGCGGTCAATCTCGTCGCGGAACATCCGGAAGATTTGCGCGCCGCCGATGACGAAGAGGTCGCAGCTCAGATAGCCCTTCAGCGAGAGCGCCGACTGCCCGTCGCGCAGCCAGACGACCGACTCGCGCGGCTCGACCTCCGCCCGCCCTGTCAGCACGACGTTGAGCCGGCCGGGCAGCGGCCTCTTCAAAGACAGCCACGTCCGGTAGCCCATCACGCAGGCGTGCCCCGTCGTCTGCTCCCTGAAGAACCTCAAGTCCGCCGGGTAGTGCCAGGGGAGCCGCCCGCCCTTGCCGATGGCGAGGTTCCTGTCCACCGCCACGATGCCCGTAATCGCCATGCCTTGCGAAATCCCTCCGAGGTGAGCGCCGGCGGCCGTCCCGCCCCGTCCCCCCGCGCCCCTAACGTCGCGGGCGGCCTAGACGGCGACCGGCGCCTCTATCTTCCCGTGCGACTTGTAGCCGATTAAGTTCAGGTGCTCGTAGCGGAAGGCGAGCAGCCCTTCGACCCCGCGCAGGCGCCCGCCCTCGTCGCGGATTTCGAGCCGCGGCAGCGGGAGCGGCTCGCGCGAGAGCAGCTCCTCGACCTGCGCGAGGTGGTTCCGGTAGACGTGCAGGTCGCCGAAGGTGTGTATGAACTCGCCGGCTTCGAGCCCGCAGACGTGCGCCAGCATGTGCGTCAGCAGCGCGTAGGAGCTGATGTTGAAGGGGACGCCGAGGAAGGCGTCGGCCGAGCGCTGGTAGAGCTGGCAGTGGAGGGTGCGGCCGCGCTCGACCTTGAACTGGAAGAGCGTGTGGCACGGCGGGAGGTCTACGGCGTCGGCGACGCGCGGGTCCCAGCCGGTGACGATGAGGCGGCGCGAGTTCGGGTTCTCCTGAATCTCACGGACGAGCCGCGCTATCTGGTCAACGCCGTCGCGCGCCGGGTAGCTGCCGCCGAACGAGCGCCAGAGGTAGCCGTAGACGGGGCCGAGGTCGCCCTCCTCGCGCCCGAAGCGGCTGGTGTGCGCCAGGTCGGCCCACTCCTTCCAGATGTCCACGCCGGCCGCGCGCAGGTTCCGCTCGTCGGTGTCGCCGGAGAGGAACCAGAACAGCTCCTCGGCGACCCAGCGGAAGGGGACGCGCTTGGTCGTGACGATGGGGAAGCCTTCGCGCAGGTCGTAGCGCGTCTGGTGGCCGAAGTAGGAGACGGCGCCGACGCCCGTCCGGTCGTCGTGCCCGACGCCGCGCGCGAGGACGGTCTTGAGAAGCTCCTGGTACTGTCTCATCGCCGCGGCCCGTTACCGTAGGAGGAAGTCGAAGGACTCTTCGGGCGCGAGGTCGCGCGGCTGCTCGCCGCCGAGGAAGTGGCGGGCGGGCTTGCCGCCGATGAGCCTCACCTCGGGGCCCTCGACGCGGAGCATCGTCCCCTCGCGGATGCCGACGACGCGGACGCCGGGGTTGGCGTTGACGAACTCGGTCAGGCGCTCGTCGCGCGTCTCGCCCATGTGGCCGGGCGGGGGGTAGTCGGTGTAGTGCGGGTTGATCTGGAAGGGGACGAGTCCGAGCGCGTCGAAGC
>DASVUF010000075.1:0-1889 GCA_036387195.1 Pyrinomonadaceae bacterium
CTTGCCGGTCAGCTTGGCCGCGTAGTCCGGGTCAATGATGGCGCGCGTGTGGACGGGCGTCAGCGGCGTCTCGAAAATCTCCTTGCCTTCGAGGAAGAAGGGGCGCTTCTCCTCGAAGAAGATGGGGAACCGCTGGTTGGCGACGACGACGGTCTGGTCGGCCTCGACCTGCGCGAAGTCCGGGTTGAGCGCCACGTCGAGCGTGACGGTCGGCGTGATGAGGAGCTTGGCGTTCAGGCCGGGGTCGGCGGTGATGGGCTCGTTGATGAAGCGGCCGGGGTCGCGCAGCGTCGGGTCGCTCAGCGCCATCGAGCGGGGGAAGGCGCGCTTCCTCCTGCCCGATTCGGAGAGGGTGAGGCTCGGGATAAGCTCCAGCGTCCGACCCTGCCAGAGGTTCTCGAGGCCGATTATCTCGCCGGCCTGGTTGAGCGAGCCCGACTTGTCCTCGGTGATGTGGCCCGACATGCCGAGCCGCCCCGACCTCTCGCGCGAGATGGGCATCCACGAGTCCAACTCGTTGTTGAACCGCTTGATCCGCCGCATGACGTGGATGCCCCAGGGCTTATCCTTTCCCGCCTCGTAGCGCAGCGACTCGAACGGTATCGAGACTTCGACGGTGTAGCCGTTCTCGGTCAAGACCCCTTTCGACCTCATCACTATGTCTACGCTGAAGTCCTCGCCGCTGCCCTCGGTCAGGATGCCGTCCTGCTGCACGCCGAGCGGGTTGAAGAAGAGCGCGTACGCCTTGCGACGGTCGTTGAAGGTGTCCAGGAAGAGGCCGACGTAATCGTCCTCGAAGATGTTATCGCGTTTGGCGACGGTGCTCCTGACCTGGCTCGGGTCGTCGTAGGCGCGGAAGCCGAGGTAGAGAGACTGGGCGTCGTACGCCACGAGGACTTCAGTGGCGCGGGACGCGGCGATGTTATCGCCGGGGTATACCTGATAAAAATCTTTGAGGACGAGCGCGCGCTTCCAGACCTCTTCGTCGAGTCGTCCGTCTACGGTCGGCGGGTTCTCAAGACGCGGGATTCGCACCGAGCGCGGCTTTTCCGCCGGCGGCGCGGGGGCGCCGGCCGGACCGTTCGGGTTCATCGCCGCCGGCAACTGACCGGCTAGCTCGGGCTGGGAAGGCTGGGGGACCTGAGACGCGACGCGGAGGGCGCCTGAAAGGAGGATTATAAGCAGGAGGAATAGCCGCATACCCTACCTCGATAAGCGAAGACGGGCCGACGCAGATGCGGAACGAGCATTGATTAAGTCGCCGCGGACGCCGGCCCGAAAGTCACCCCTGGTCGCTAATGGGCAGCTATAAGATTTACTGTGAGCGGGGCATGAGGACGTAGGGCTTCGCCGTCAGTGAAGTCGGGAATCTACTTCGTTGTCGTGAATGGTTGTGCCTGAGTAAAGCTGCTTGCAACTCATCACAGCCGGCAAATAAGCGTTAGCAGCGTGGGAAGTATATAGCAGCCCCCACGCATATTCAAGCAATATCTGACTGAGGCGTCGCTCGAATCAGACCCGACCGCGGCGGCCGGCGCCGCGCCTACGGACCGCGTGACGGGCTCTCGCCGTCACGCGGCGCGAATGGATGCGGGCGGGCTCAGTGCTCTTGAGCGGCCCGTTCGGCTCGGAGTTCCTCCGTCAACTTTGCCATCTGCGCCACCGTCGGGTACTCGAAGGCGACGTTCACTCTCAGATCAACCTGAAGAGCATCATTTATGATGGCGACCAGCCGTGTGGCGGAGAGCGAGTCGCCGCCGAGGTCGAAGAAGTTGTCGTCGGGGCCGACCTCGGCCACCCCCAGCGCCTCGCCCCACAGCGCCGCCAACTCCCGCTCCGCCTCGCTGCCCCACTCGCCCCGCACCGCGCCCGCGCCGCCGCCCCCGGCC
>DASVUF010000076.1:0-8357 GCA_036387195.1 Pyrinomonadaceae bacterium
CCGCCCCCCTCTCTCTGTCTCTCCGCGCCCCCGGCCCTTCGGCTTTACAAAGTCGCGTAGTCGTCTTCGCCGGCCGACTGTTCGATGAAGGCCTGGCACTCGGCGTCGTAGCGGGCGGTGGGGACGGCGTCGAGGCGGCGCTCGGGGATGTCCTTGCCGCAGCGGGCGCAGACGCCGTAGCTGCCCTCGTCAATCCGCAGCAGCGCCTGGTCAATGTCGGCGACGACCTGCGAGGCGCGCTCGCTGAGGCGGTACTCTATCTCCTGGCTCACGTCCTTGACCGACTGGTCGGCCACATCCTTGACCCCGTCGTCGGCCGCCGCCATCTCCAGGGCGTCGTTCTGGTTCCCGCGCACGGCCTCGGTCTGCTGCCGCAACTGCTCAAGAAGCACCGTGCGGTAGTGCTCAAGTCTCTTCTCGTCCATCGCGTCTCCTTAATGCCTTCGGATAAGTCTCGCCCGCACGCGCACGCGCGCCGCGGCCGGAAAAATTTTTCTCTTTGGGAGCGGCGGATTATACCGCGCCGCTTCTGGAAGGCAAAAGGCGGGAGGCGCAAGCGCGCGGAGGCGAAAGCGAAGCGCGGCGACCCTGCGGACGAACACGCGCCGGCGGTTCATGCCGAAGGGGCGCGCGCCGTCCGACGTTAGCCGCGTTAGCCGCGGTCGCCGCAGAGGAGTTCGGCGGCGAGGAGCGGGATGGTCAGCTCGTGGTGTCCCGTGACGGAGAAGCCGCGCCCCGCGCCGCCGCTCACGGGGCGGCGGACGACGTTGGTCAGCGGGCGGTAGGACTGTATGAAGTCGAAGTTGGCCGTCGTGAAGTCTTCGAGCGGGTGGCCGAGGTTGCGCACGAGCGTCACGCACTTGAGGAAGACTTCGGGGAGGATGACCGCCGAGCCGACGTTGAGGTAGACGCCGCCGCCGCTCATCCGCCGCACCATCTCGGCGAACAGGCGGAAGTCCGTGTGCGTCGCCGCGCCGAGCGCCGCGCCGTCGGCGAGCGGGTGGAAGTGCGCGATGTCCGTCCCGACCGCGACGTGCGCGGTGAAGGGGACGCGCGCGCGGTACGCGGCGCACAGCAGCGAGAGGTCTTCGTGCCTCGGCCGGGAAGCGACGAGCGCGCGCCCGAGCGCCTCGCCCAGCCCCAGCCCGTCGGCCGCCGCGGCGCGCGCCGCCTCGTTCAGGAGCCGCCCCGTCTCTTCGGCCGCGCCGAACGCGCCCGCGCCGAGCGTGGCGTCAACGTCCTCGGAGGTCGAGCCGACCAGCGCCACCTCGGCGTCGTGGACGAGCACCGAGCCGTTGGCGGCCACGGCCGAGACGAACCCGCGCCGCATCAGGTCAACGAGGAGCGGCGCGAGGCCGGTCTTGACGACGTGGCCGCCGACGCCCCAGATGATGGGCCTGCCCGCCTCGCGCGCGCGCCGCATGCGCGCGGCGATTTCGCGGATGGAGCGGACGGCCAGGATGTTCGGCAGGCCGTCGAGGAAGTCGCGCAGCGAGGCGTCCTCGCTCAAGGGGCGCGCGAAGTCCTCGGTCGAGACTTTGCTCGGCCGCGACGCCAGCGGGTACGTGTTCACGCCTTCGAGCCCGAGCGGACGTATGTCGTCGTAGATGGACATGGGGATGCAGGCGACGGGCGGGGTGTTGAGTGAAAGACGAGTCCCGGGCTTTTTCTTGTCACCCCCGGCGCGTCACCCCTCGCTAAAAAGGATTCGCTCGACGAGGTCGCAGAGGACGTGGCCGACGAGGTTGTGCGTCTCCTGTATGCGCTGCGTGTCGTGGCTCTCGACGACTAAGGCGAGGTCGCAGAGGGGGCGCACGCGGCCGCCGTCGCGCCCGAGCAGGCCGACGACCGTGACGCCGCGCTCGCGCGCCGCGGCGGCCGCCGCCTCGACGTTGGGCGAGTTGCCCGAGGTGGTGATGGCGAGCAGCACGTCGCCGCGCGCGCCGAACGCCTCGACCTGGCGCGCGAAGACGCGCTCGAAGCCCGTGTCGTTGGCGACGCAGGTCAGCACGCCGCCGTCGGTCGTGAGCGAGAGCGCCGGCAGCGCGCGCCGGTCCCGGACGAGGAACTGGTTCACGAACTCGCCCGCGATGTGCTGCGCGTCGGCCGCCGAGCCGCCGTTGCCGCACACCAGCAGCTTGCCGCCCGACGAGAAGGCCGCGGCCAGCATCTCGGCGGCGCGCGCCACCTCGGCCGCGTGCTCGGCGAAGAAGCGCCGCTTGACCTCCACGCTCTCGCCGACCGCCGAGCTGATGCGGGCGGCCGCGTCGGGCCCGAGGGCGGCGCGGGCGTCGGTGGCGGGTTTGAAGGGCTTCTGGTCGCTCAAGCGGTTTCGACTCCTCGCGGCGTCGCGGAGTATATCACGCGGCGTTTTTGCGCCGGCCGCGCGCGCCCGCGCGGGTCTTGGGGGCGTCGCCCGCCTCGGCCGCGCCGCCGCTGGACGTCTTGCCGTTGGCGTGGCCGTCGCCGTTCACCGCGTGGCCGTCGAGCAGCGGGCGGAGCGCGTGGCCCGTGTGCGACTTCCTGACCCTCGCGACGTCCTCGGGCGTGCCGCAGGCGACGACGCGGCCGCCGTTCGAGCCGCCCTCGGGGCCGAGGTCTACGATGTGGTCGGCCGACTTGATGACGTCGAGGTTGTGCTCGATGACGATGACGGTGTTGCCGAGGGAGACGAGGCGTTGCAGGACGTCGAGCAGCTTGTGGACGTCCGCGAAGTGGAGCCCCGTGGTCGGCTCGTCGAGGATGTAGATGGTCCTCCCCGTCGCGCGCTTCGACAACTCGCGGGCGAGCTTGATGCGCTGCGCCTCGCCGCCCGAGAGCGTCGTCGCCGACTGGCCGAGCTTGATGTAGCCGAGGCCGACGTCGAGCAGCGTCTGGAGCTTCTGCTTAATCTGCGGGATGTTTTCGAGCAGGGGCATCGCCTCCTCGATGGTCGTGTCGAGGAGGTCGGCGATGGACTTGCCCTTGTACCTGACCGAGAGCGTCTCGCGGTTGTAGCGCGCGCCGCGGCAGACGTCGCACAGCACGTAGACGTCGGGCAGGAAGTTCATCTCGATGCGCTTCATGCCGTCGCCCTCGCACGCCTCGCAGCGCCCGCCCTTGACGTTGAAGCTGAAGCGGCCGGGCTTGTAGCCGCGCTCGCGCGACTCGGGCAGCATCGCGTACAGCTCGCGGATGGGCGTGAAGAGCCCCGTGTAGGTCGCCGGGTTCGAGCGCGGCGTCCGCCCGATGGGCGACTGGTCAATCTCGATGCACTTGTCTACGTTCTCCAGCCCCTCGATGGAGTCGTACTCGCCCGGCTCCTCCAGCGAGCCGTAGAGGTGGCGCGCCAGCGCGCGGTAGAGGATGTCTTCGACGAGCGTGGACTTGCCCGAGCCGGAGACGCCCGTCACCACCGTCAGCAGGCCGAGCGGGAAGGTGGCGTCAATGCTCTTCAGGTTGTTGGCGCGCGCGCCGCGGACGGTCAGGGCGGGGCCGGTCGCGGGCCGGCGGACGCCGGGCGCCTCGATGGCGAGCTTGCCGCAGATGTACTGGCCCGTGACCGACGACGGGTTGCAGGCGACCTCCTCGGGCGTGCCCGCGGCGACTATCTCGCCGCCGTGCGCGCCGGCCGCCGGCCCGAGGTCTACGACGTAGTCGGCGCGCCGGATAGTCTCCTCGTCGTGCTCGACGACGAGCACCGTGTTGCCCAGGTCGCGCAGCGCCGTCAGCGTCTCCAAAAGCTTCTGGTTGTCGCGCGGGTGGAGGCCGATGGACGGCTCGTCCAGGACGTAGAGGACGCCGCGGAGCTGCGAGCCGATTTGGGTGGCGAGGCGGATGCGCTGCCCCTCGCCGCCCGAGAGCGTGGCCGAGGCGCGGTCGAGCGAGAGGTAGCCGAGGCCGACCTGCGCGAGGAAGCGCATCCGGTTGCGTATCTCGCGCAGGACGAGCCCGGCGACCTGCGTCTCGCGCTCGTTGAGCTTGAGCTTGTCGAAGGCGGTGACGGCCTCCTCGATGGGCAGCGCCGTGTACTCGGCGATGCCGCGGTCGCCCACGCGCACGGCCAGCGACTCGGGCTGGAGCCGCTGCCCCTTGCAGTCGGGGCACTCGACCGGCGAAACCAGCTCCTCCAGCGCCTCGCGCACGCGCTCGTTGGGCGCGTCGTGCATCCGCTCGGAGAGGTGGCGCACCGCGCCCTTCCACTCGCTCTCGTACTTGTAGAGCCCCTGCCTGAAGGTTATCTGCCCCTCGACGCCGTGGAAGAAGCCTTCGCGCGCCGGCCGCGGCAGCTCGGCGAAGGGCGACTGCGGGTCGGCCCCGAAGTGCTCGGCGACGGCGACCAACGCCGCCTTCAGGTAGGCCGCGCCCTGCTTGTCGGCGGCCGCGAGCGCGACGAACAGCTTGTCGGCGCGCTCGGTGGCGTCGGTGACGATCTTCGCCGGGTCAATCTCCAGCACGGTGCCGAGGCCGTGGCAGCGTTTGCACGCGCCGTAGACCGAGTTGAAGGAGAAGGAGCGCGGCTCCAGCGGCGGGACGTTAATCTGGCAGTTGACGCAGGCCATTCGCTCCGAGTAGAGCTTCTCCTCGCCGTCCACGACCGAGATGAGGACGGCGCCGCCGGTCAGCTTCAGCGCCGTGCGGACGGACTCGCTCAGCCGCTCGCCGATGCCGGGCTTGATGAGCAGCCGGTCTACGACGGCCTCGATGGAGTGGTTGCGCCGCTTGTCGAGCCGTATGTCCTCGTCGAGCGAGACCAGCTCGCCGTCCACGCGCGCGCGCAGAAAGCCGTCCTTCTGTAGCTTCTCAAGCTCCTTCTTGAACTCGCCCTTGCGGCCGCGCACGACCGGCGCGAGCACCATCACGCGCTCGCCCTCGGGCAGGCTCAGGACGCTGTGGACTATCTGCTCGACCGACTGGCGCGTGATGGGCGCGCCGCAGATGTGGCAGTGCGGCTGGCCGACCGAGGAGAAGAGAAGGCGCAGGTAGTCGTAGACCTCGGTCACCGTGCCGACAGTCGAGCGCGGGCTGCGCGAGACGGTCTTCTGCTCGATGGAGATGGCGGGCGAGAGGCCGTCAACCGAGTCCACGTCCGGCCGCTCCAACTGGTCGAGGAACTGGCGCGCGTAGGCCGAGAGCGACTCGACGTAGCGGCGCTGCCCCTCGGCGTAGATGGTGTCGAAGGCGAGCGAAGATTTGCCAGAGCCCGAGAGCCCCGTGATGACCGTCAGCCGGTCGCGCGGTATCTCGACGCTGACGTCCTTGAGGTTGTGCTGGCGCGCGCCGCGCACGGTAATGCGGTCTATTGCCATTGCCTGAAAAGTTCCGCGGGCGCTACAGTGGGGAATCCCGAGCGGTGCGGAAACGACGATTGTAAACGACTCGTTCGGGGGCGGCAAGCGACCCGCCCGCGCACGCGCGCGCCGCGCACATAAAGGAACGCGCACCACGCGCCGGCGTTAAAACCTCAGGCCGAAATCAGGCCGAAATCAAGCCGAAATCAGGTCACAACTCGCAGGCGAACCCTTCAAAAAACGTGGAAAGGCGGAACCCCCCGATGACCTCTCGACTCGCACGAACGCTCCGCTCCCTGCCGCTCCTCGCGCTCTGCCTCCGCCCCGCCGCCGCGCCCGCGCAGACCGCCCCCGCGCCCGCGCGGACGAAGGCGCGGCCGGAAGCCCCGAAGGTCTTCTGCGAACCCTCGCGCGCCGTCGCGCTCGTCCGCGAGCAGTTGTCCGAGGCGAAGGCGCTCGGCGACCCGACCGGGCGCATCGGCGTCATGACGCGCGCCGCCGACCTGCTCTGGCGCGACGAGCGGGCCGAGGCGCGCGCCGTCTTCGCCGAGGCGTTCGAGCTGGCGTCGCGCCACTACCGCGAGCGCGGCGACGAGATGCGGCGCGAGCCCGGGCGCGCCGACAGCAGGGTCCCGGGGCTGGGCGTCCAACTGCCCGACCAGCGCTTCGTGGTGCTGCGCGCCGTCGCGCGGCGCGACGCGGCGTGGGCGCGCGAGCTGGCCGCGCGCGCCGCCGAGGAGACGCGCGAGGAGGCGAAGAAGAACGCGGAGGCCGCCGGGAAGCGGAACCGGCCGGCCGGCGAAAAGCTCCTCTCGTTCGCGGAGTCCCTGCTGGAGAGCGACGCGCCGACGGCGCTCGCCGTCGCGCGCCAAACCTTCGCCGAGCCGGCGACGATGTACCTGCCGCGCTTTCTCTATAAGGTCGCCGAGTCTGACCGCGCCGCGGCCGACGCCCTTTTCAAAGAAGCCCTCGCCGCCTACGCCGACCGCGACGTGGACTCGCTGCTCCAACTCTCCGCGTACCCGTTCGCGCTGACCTCGACCGTCGCGCCCGTGACGCAGAGCGCGAGCGCGCCGCGCCCGGCCGCCTTCGCCGCCGACGCCGAGTTGCAGCGGCTTTACGTCAACACGTTCCTCAACTTCGCGGGGCGCAGGCTCGCGGCGCTCGCCGAGCAGCCGCCCGCCGACACGCCGCGCTCGGGCGTGACCGAGCCGGAGGCCATCTACACGGCGCTGAAGGTGCTCGGGGCGCTCTACGGCCAGCGGCGGCCGGCGGCCCTCGAACGCATCAGCGCGCTCGAAGGTCAGGCCGTCACGCTCCTCTCGCCGGCGCGCCAGCGCAGCGCCGCCGCCTACGCGCAGCGCGACCTCGAAGGCCGGAACCGGCCGCGGCGCGAGGACGCCTTCGAGGCGTCGCTCGAACAGGCCGAAAGGGCGCCGGCCGAGCGACGCGACATGCACCTGGCGAGCGCCATCATGCACGCCTCCGACGGCGCGCCGCTCGAAAAGGTCGAGGCCACCGCCGAGAGGCTTCAGGAGGCCGAGGTGCGACGGCAGGTGCTCGACTGGGTCTACTTCCGGCGCGGGCACACGGCCGCCTACGCCGGCGAACTGGACGAGGCGCGCAGGCTCGCCGACCGCGTCGGGTCGCTGGAGGGGCGCGCGCTGCTCCTCCTCAACATCGCCGCCGAGGGGCTCAGGCGCTCCGACGACAGGCAGCGCGCCGAGGGGCTGCTCACGGAGGTCGTCGCCGCGGCGCGCAAGGCGCCCGACACCGTGTCGAAGGCGCGCGCGCTGCTCGGCGTCGCGCGCCTCTACGGGAGTTTCGACTACCTGCGCGGGCTCGCCGTGCTGGGCGAGGCGGTCGGCGCCGTCAACAGGCTGAACGACCCCGACCTCGCGTCGGCGTCGTTCCGCGTAGCGGTTCAGGGGAAGAATTTCAGCACGTTCGGCGGCTGGCCGATGCCCGGCCTCACGCTGGAAAGCTCCTTCGGCGAGCTGGGCGCGCGCGACTTCGAGGCGACGCTCTCCGCGGCCCGGCAGCTCGGCGACAGACGCCTGCGCGCCACGGCCGTCCTCGCGCTCGCCGCCGCGTGCCTCGCCGACGCCGAGAAGCCGGAGCCGCCGAAGCGTCCCGCGCCCGCGCGCGGCGTCCGCAAGCGTTGAGCCGCGCCGCGCGCGCCTCCGTCTTGACACCCTTCGAGCGCCGCCCCTAAACTTCGCGCTGTAATAGAGACGACCGCAGACAGGCCGCCGACGACCGAGACGGAGCAGGGGAGGGACGTGCTCAATCTTCCGAACGCACTGACGCTGTCGCGCATCTTCGTCGTCCCCCTCCTCGTCGTCGTCCTGCTCACGCCGTTCTCCGAGAACTGGTTCGGCGTCCAGCGGCACCTGCTCGGCGTCGCGCTCTTCCTCGGCGCGGCCTTCACCGACTACCTCGACGGGCACATCGCGCGCAGCCGCCGCCAGATTTCGCGCTTCGGCATCCTGCTCGACCCCATCGCCGACAAGCTGCTCATCAGCGCCGCGCTCATCTCGCTGGTCGAGAACCGGCTCGCGCCCGCGTGGGCCGTCTGCGTCATCGTCGGGCGCGAGTTCGCCGTGTCGGGGCTGCGGAGCGTGGCCGCCGCCGACGGCGTCGTCATCTCGGCGTCGAAGATGGGCAAGTTCAAGATGGCGGCGCAGGTCTTGACGGTGGCGCTGCTCATCGCTTCGAGCACGGCGGGCGCGCCGCCCGTGGCGAACTTCGGCCTCGCCTTCCCGGCCATCCAGTTCTGGACGGTGCCGGAGCTGCGCGCGGCCGTCGCGCACATCTTCGGCGGCGGCGCGGTGACGGGGACGGACTGGCAGGTGCTCCTCTACACGACGGGCCGCGCGATGCTCTGGGTCGTGGTCTTCTCGGCGTGCCTCTCCATGTACGAGTACTTCCTCGCCTTCTACCGCGCCGCGCTCGAACGCTCGGCCGCCCCGCCCGGGGCCGCGCCGCCCACGCTCCCGCAGGCCGCCGCGCGCACGCCGACGCCCAACAGCTAAAGAGAAGCCGCGAAACGCCCAAAGAAAAGCCGCAGGGGCGAGGGGCGCGACT
>DASVUF010000077.1:0-1811 GCA_036387195.1 Pyrinomonadaceae bacterium
GCCACCGCGCTCATCGGTCGTCAACGTTGACGACGCCTACGGCCGCCGCCTCTTCGAAGAGGCCGCGGCGGCGGGCCGCCCCGCCCTGAGCTACGCGCTCGACGCCGCGGCCGACGTGACGGCGCGCGGCGTCGTCTCCACGCTCGGCGGCACGCGGCTGACGCTGCGGACGCCCGGGGGCGAGCGCGGGCTTCTGTCGCCGCTCGTCGGACGCCCGCACGTCTACAACATGCTGACGGCGGCGGGCGTCGCGCACGCGCTCGGAATCGGGCCCGAAGAGGTCGCGTCGGCGCTCGGGGTGTGCGGCGGGGCGCCGGGGCGCTTCGAGCGCGTGGCGCACGCGGGCGACTTCGCCGTCGTCGTGGACTACGCGCACACGGACGACGCGCTGAGGAGCGTCCTGCGGACGGCGCGCGAGGTGGCCGGCGGGCGCGTCATCACGGTCTTCGGCTGCGGCGGCGACCGCGACCGCACGAAGCGCGCGCCGATGGGCGAGGCCGCCGGCTCGTTGAGCGACTTCGTCGTCGCCACCTCGGACAACCCGCGCACCGAAGACCCCGAGGCGATACTGCGCGACGTAGAGGAGGGGTTGCGCGCTGCGAATCGCCCCTACCTGAAAATCACAGACCGCCGCGAGGCCATCCACCGCGCCGTCGCGGAGGCGCGCCCCGGCGACATCGTCGTCATCGCCGGCAAGGGGCACGAGGACTACCAGATCGTCGGCGCCGAGAGGCGCCACTTCGACGACCGCGAGGTCGCGCGCGAGGCGCTGGCGGCGGCGGAAGGCGGGGGCGGGCCGCGGCCCGCGCCGGCCCGGACGAAGGAGGGGTCAAAGGGATGAGAGTCATCGTCACCGGCGCGACCGGGTTGGTGGGGAGCGCGCTGGTCAGGTCGCTGCTCGCGGACGGGCACGAGGTGACGCGGCTGGTGCGCGGCGGCGCGCAGGGGTTCCGCGCGCCGGGCACGGCCGCCGTCCACTGGGACCCCGCGCGCGGCGAGATTGACGCCGCGCAGCTTGAGGGGCACGACGCGGCCGTCCACCTCGCCGGCGACCCCATCGCCGAAGGGCGCTGGGACGACGAGAAGAAGCGGCGCATCCGCGAGAGCCGCACGAAGGGCACGCGCCTGCTCGCCGAAGCCCTGGCCGGGTTGAGCCAGAGGCCGGGCGTGCTCGTCTCCGCCTCGGCGACGGGCTTCTACGGCGACCGCGGCGACGAGCTGTTGACCGAGGCGAGCGCGTCGGGCTCGGACTTCTTGAGCGAAGTCTGCCGCGAGTGGGAGAAGGCGACGCTCGCGGCGAGCGAGGCCGGCGTGCGCGTCGTCCACCTGCGCATCGGCGTCGTCCTGAGCGCGGAGGGCGGGGCGCTGCCGAAGCTGCTGACGCCGTTCAAGCTCGGCGTCGGCGGGCGCATCGGCGGCGGGCGGCAGTACATGAGCTGGATAACGCTCGAAGACCTCGTCCACGTCGTCCGGCGCGCGCTCGCGGACGAGACTCTGCGCGGGCCGGTCAACGCGGTCGCGCCGGGCGCGGTGACGAACGAGCAGTTCACGAAGGCGCTCGGGGGCGTGCTGGGGCGGCCGACCGTGCTGCCCGTGCCGGCGTTCGCCGCGCGGCTGGCCTTCGGCGAGATGGCCGACGCGCTCCTGCTCGCGGGGCAGCGCGTCGAGCCGGCGCGGCTCAAAGAGGCCGGGCACGAGTTCAAGCACCCCGACCTCCAGACCGCGCTCCGCGCCGTGCTGGGGAAGTGAACCGGGCCGATCGACCGGACGCGGGGCGCGCGGCCTCAAAGCTCTGGCTGAGCTTTGAGGCC
>DASVUF010000078.1:0-24814 GCA_036387195.1 Pyrinomonadaceae bacterium
GGCGACGATGACGTCGGCGCCGCCCACGCGGACGCGGTCGGCGGCGATGGCGATCGACTGGAGCCCGGAGGAGCAGAAGCGGTTGATCGTCATCGCCGAAGTCTCGACGGGGAGGCCGGCGCGGATGGCGGCCGCGCGCGCGACGTTCATGCCCTGCTCGGCCTCGGGCATCGCGCAGCCCATCACCACGTCCTCGATCTCGGTCTTCCCGAGGCCGTCGGCGCGGCGCACGGCCTCCTCGATGACGGCCGCGCCCATCTCGTCCGGCCGCGTGTTCTTCAGAGTCCCCTTCGGGGCCTTGCCGACCGCCGTGCGCACGGCGGAAACGATGACTGCGTCTCTCATAAATAACCTCTTGTTAAAATTCCGCGCCGCCCCGGCGACTTCAGGCGCCCTTCTCGACGGCGACCTCGACCTCCTCGGCGTGGAGCACGTCGCGCAGGGCCTGCGGGGCGAGCGAGACGAGGAAGCCGCGCTTGCCGCCGTTGATGTAAATCTTCGGCAGGTCGAAGATGGTCCGCTCGGCGTAGACGTGCAGCCGCGCGCGCGTGCCGAAGGGGCTCGTCCCGCCGACGAGGTAGCCCGTGCGCCTCTGCGCCTCGGCGAAGTCGCACGGGCAGACGGCCTTGACGCCCATGTGTCGCGCGAGCCGTTTGGTCGAGACCTCGCGGTCGCCGTGCATCAGGACGAGGAAGTGGCGCTTCGGCTCGGCCTCCATCACCAGGGTCTTGACGACCGCGTGCTCGTCCACGCCCAGACTTTCGGCCGAGTGGCTCGTCCCGCCGCGCTCGACGTAGTCGTAGAGGTGCGGCTCGAACTCGACCTTCTTCTCGCGCAGCAGCCTCACGGCCGGCGTCACAGGGTATTCCATGGCTTTCAGGCGGCGGGGAAGCCTTCCGACCGCGCGACCCTGCGCGCCTGCTCCAGGTGCTTGCGCTCGTGCGCGACGACGATGCGGTAGGCGTCGAGCAGGCTGTAGGTGGCGAGCGCCGAGACGGGCGACGTGACCTTCGTGCCCCGCAGGTCGGCGCCCGCCGTGGCGCGCATCCTCTCGGCCAGCTCGCGCTGGTGTCGCGCGAACCGCTCCACGACGTCCGCCGGCACGTCGCTCGGCGCCGGCAGGAAGACGCGCGGCGCCTTCGTCCTGCGCCCCTTCTCGGGGTCGAGCGACTTCAGAATCATCCGGCCGAAGAGGCCCGAGAGCGGCGAGACGCGCGCCCACGCGCTGCTCTTGTAGGCGCCGGCCGCCACCCTTTCGATGTCTGGGAAGAAGCAGCGGTTCGTCGTAATCAGGTGGTCGAGGCACTGGCCGACGCCCCACTCGCCGGCCGAGGGGCGCCAGTTGAGCTGCGCGGCCGAGAGCCGGCCGAACGCCTCGCGCGCCTCGCGCGTGACCGCGTCGAGCGCGCCGAGGAGCCGTCCCAGCTCGCCGTCCGTCCGCACTTCGGTCGTCAACGTCACGCGCCCTCCTAGTTGCGAAGCGGCTTGCCCGTCTTCAGCATGTGCGCGATGCGCTCCTGCGTCCTGCGCTGGCCGCACAGGCTGAGGAACGCCTCGCGCTCCAAATCCAAAAGGTACTGCTCCGAGACGCGCGTCTCGTGGTTGAGGTCGCCGCCGGTCAGGACGCGCGCCAGCTTCTCGCCGATGAGCGCGTCGTGGTCCGAGATGAAGCCGCCGCGCTTCATCTGGTGGACGCCGAGCTTGAAGGTCGAGAGCGCCGAGGCGCCGAGCGCCAGCACGTCCTCGCGCCGCCGCGGCTGCTCGTAGCCGACGGAGGCGAGCGCCAGCACCTCCTGCTTGGCGTCGGCGACGAGCCGGTCGGCGTTCATCGAGTACGAGTCCTCGTCGCGCAGGAAGCCGAGCGTCCTGGCCTCGGCCGCCGAGGTCGCCACCTTCGCCATCGCGATGGTCTCGAACGCGCGCTTGACGAAGGGGAACGGGTCGGCCTCCGTCACGCCCTTCGGGATGGAGTCGAGCGCGCGCACCAGCATCTCCTTCGTCCCGCCGCCCGCCGGGATGAGCCCGACGCCCACCTCGACCAGCCCGATGTACGTCTCGGCCGCGGCGCGCGCGCGGTCGGCGTGCAAGGTCATCTCGCACCCGCCGCCGAAGGTCATCTGGAACGGCGCGACGACCACGGGCTTGGGCGAGTAGCGCAGAGACATCGTCGCCTGCTGGAACGCGCGGACGGCCAGGTCCAGCTCGTCCCAGTCCTCCTCCTGCGCGCTCAGCAGGACGAGCATCAGGTTCGCGCCGACCGAGAAGTTCTGCCCCTGGTTGGCGACGACCAGCCCGAGGAAGTTCTTCTCGACTTCGGCCAGCGCCGCCTTCAACATCTGGAGCGTGTCGCCGCCGATGGAGTTCATCTTCGAGTGGAATTCCAGGCACGCCACGCCGTCGCCGAGGTCCACGAGCGACGCGCCCGCGTTCTTCTTGATGACGCCCGTGCGGTCTTTCACCGACTTGAGCACGACGACGCCCGGCTGCTCCGCCACGGGCCTGTACTCGCCCGCCTCGAAGTCGAAGTAGAACTCGCGCCCGCCCTCGGTCTTGTAGAAGGAGGCCGCGCCCGCGTCGAGCATCCTCTGCACGTTCCGCGGGACTTCCCTGCCCTCCTCCTTCAACCTGGCGGCCGTCTTCTCGACGCCGACGGCGTCCCACGCCTCGAAGACGCCCAGCTCCCAGCCGAAGCCCCACCTCATCGCGCGGTCAACCTCGACGACCGTGTCGGCGATTTCGGGGATGCGGTTCGCGGCGTAGGCGAAGACGCGCGAGAAGGTCTTCCAGAGGAACGCGCCGACGCGGTCTTTGCCCCAGAAGAGGGACTTCAGGCGGGCGCGCGTGTCCTCGATGTTCTTCGCCGCGTCGAGCGAGGGCAGCTTCGCCTTCTGCTGCGGGCGGTATTCGAGCGAGGCCACGTCGAGCGTCCAGATGTCCTTCTTCTCGCCCTCGCCCCTGCGCTTCTGGTAGAAGCCGCCCTTCGTCTTGTCGCCGAGCAGGCGGCGCTCGACCATCCGCTCGACGAACTCGGGCAGCTTGTAAGCCTCCCGGTCCTCGTCGTCGGGCACGGCCTCGTAGAGGTTGCGCGCGACGTGCGTCAGGACGTCGAGGCCGACGATGTCGAACGTGCGGAAGGTGGCCGACTTCGGCCGCCCCGTGGCCGGCCCCGTCATCTTGTCCACCTCCTCGATGGTGTAGCCGTCCTCCGCCAGCGTCCTCAGCGTGACCAGCGCGCCGTAGGTGCCGATGCGGTTGGCGATGAAGTTCGGCCGGTCCTTCGCCACCACGACGCCCTTGCCCAGCCGCCGGTCGAGGAAGCCGTAGACCGCGCACGAGACTTCGGGGCTCGTCCACTCCGTCCTGATGAGCTCGACCAGGCGCAGGTAGCGCGGCGGGTTGAAGAAGTGCGCGCCGAGGAAGTGCGCGCGGAACTCCTCCGGGAAGCCTTCGGCTATCTGCCGGATGGGGATGCCGCTCGTGTTCGAGGCGACGACCGAGCCGGGCTTGCGGAACCGCTCGACGCGCTCGAAGAGGCGGCGCTTGATTTCGAGGTTCTCGACGACGGCCTCGACGACGATGTCGCAGTCCTTGATGCGCGGCAGGTCGTCGTCGAAGTTGCCGACGGAGACGAGCGCCGCCGCCTCGGGCGTGAAGAAGGCCGCGGGCTTCGCCTTCTTCGCGGCCTCCAGCCCGGCGCGCGCCACGCGGTCGCGCGCCTCCTTCGATTCGAGCGTGAGCCCGCGCGCGCGCTCGTCGGCCGAGGACTCCTGCGGGATGACGTCGAGCAGCAGCGTGGGGATGCCCGCGTTGGCGAAGTGGGCGGCGATCTGCGCGCCCATCGTGCCCGCGCCGAGGACGGCGGCCTTCTCAATCCGAAGCATAGGGGGTTTTCGTCTCCGAGCCTTTACGTGGTTTCTCCCGAACGGGACGGCCACATCATACTGAATGAGTATTCATTCAGGCAAGGTCGGAAGCGCCGCCCCGCCCGCGCCGGCCGCCGCCGCCGGCTCCGTCAACCAGTGTGAATCGACCTGGGGGGCCGCTATTTTTTCACCGCGTCGCCAAGCTTCCGCTTCAGGCGGGCCTTGGATTCCGCTTCGGGTGAGAGTGAGAGCGCCTTACCCCAGGCGGCGCGCGCCTGTCGCGCGTCGCCCCGCCGCGCGTGGACATCCCCCAGGTGCTCGTGGCTGATGGCCGAGGACCCGTCCCGCCGCACGCTCTCGCTCAGGTAGCGCGCGGCTTCGTCGAGGCGACCGAGTTTGAAGTGCGCCCACCCCAGGCTGTGTAAGAAGGAGGGGTTGGCCGGCTGCGCGTCGGCGGCCCGCTGAATCAGTCGGAGGGCTTCGGCGAGGTCATCGCCCCGCTCGGCTAAAAAGTAGCCGACGTGGTTGAGCACGCGGGGGTCGTCGGGCCCCGCGCGCAGGGCTTCGCGGTACGCGGCTTCGGCGGCCTCCGGTTTTCCCTGAGCCGTCAGCGCCAGGCCGCGGTTCAGGTAGTTCACGGCGTCCTTCGGGTCGGCCTTGATGGCTTCGTCGAAGTCGGCGAGGGCGGCCTCGACTTTACCCTGGGCGAGTTTCGCCACGCCCCGCTCGCCGAAGGCCCCGACCGCTGGCGGGACGATTTCGACGGCCCGGTCGAAATCGGCGATGGCCGCGTCGTAGTTTCCTTCACGGAGTCGGGCCACGCCGCGGGCGTGGTAGGCCTCGGCGTAGTAGGCGTTGAGCTTGATGGCTTCGTCGAAGTCGGCGACGGCCGCCCGGTAGTCGCGCCTGTCGAGGTGAGTCCGGCCGCGGCCGTAATAGTGCTCCGCCGGTGAGCTGGAGAGCTTGATGGCCTTCGTGAAATCGGCGAGGGCGGCGGCGTAGTCGGCTCTGGCGTGGTGGACGACGCCGCGGTAGTGATAAGCGCCCTCGTGCCGCGGGTCGAGTTTGACAGCTTTCGTGTAACTCTCGACGGCCGAGTTCAGGTCCCCCTGCTCGTAAAATTTATGGCCGCGCTTCAAGTGGTCGAGGGCCTCGACCTGATTCGCCGCCAACTCGCCGCCCGCGCCGGGGCCCATCCCTCTATTATCGCGCCCTTCGATAATGGCTTTGGCCTGATTCAGCAGGGCCGGCGCGATTTGAGATTCAGTCTCCGGCGCTACCTTCAGCAGGGCGACGGCGGCGGCCTGGCGGATGAGACTATCCTGCGCGTTCAGAATCCTGAGCAGGGCCGGCGCCGCCTCCCTCGCCCCCGGCCCGATGGCCCCGAGCGCGTGAACCGCGACGATGCGGTTCGACCAGCTTCCAGTCTTCAACATGCCGACGAGCAGGGGCGTGGCGGCCTGCGCCTCGGGGCCGAGGCCCTCAAGCGCCCGCGCGGCTCTCTCTCTCTCTTCGGGACTCTCGTCCTTCAGCGCCTCGATGAGCGCGGGGAGGGCGGCGCGCGCTTCCGGCCCGACGTTGCCCAGCGCGTTCATGGCCCACTGGCGAACCTTCTTGTCTTCGTCTTTCAGCGCCCGGATGAGGGCGGGGACGGCGGGGGCGCTGTCGGGCCCGATGGAGCCGAGGGCGCCGGCCGCGGTGAACCGGACCTCGACGACTTTGTCGCTCAGGGCTTCGATAAGGGCGGGGACGGCCGCGCGCCCCTCCGGCCCGATATTCATCAGTACGTACCCGGCGAGAGAACGGTCGCGCTCGTCCCCGTCTTTCAGCAGCTCTATCAGGGCGGGGACGGCCGCGCGCGCGCCCTCTCTGAGCCTGACCATCGCGTAGCCGGCCAGCCAACTGATGCGCTTGTCCCGGTCCTTCAGCAACCCGATAAGGGTTGGGAGGGCGGCGCGCGCCTCGGCGTCCGACAAAGCCAGACGCGCCGCCGCCACGACGCGGACTTGCGCGTCCTCGTCTTTTAATTTCCCGACGAGGGCGTCTACGTCGGCGGCGCCGTCCCGCCCGACGGAAGCGAGGGCGTCAGCCACCTGGACGCGGGCGGCGGTCTCTTCGTCACTCAAGGCTTCGACCAGGGCCGGGATGGCGGCGCGCGCCTCCGGCCCGATGCGCCCCAGCGCGCGGGTGGCCCGCGAACGGATGCTCCGATCCGGGCCTTTTAGTAGTTCGAGCAGGACGGGGACGGTGGCCTGCGCCTCTGCGCCCAACCATGCCAGACGCGTCGCCGCGTCGAGGCGGACTCGTGCGTCCTCGTCTTTTAATTTCCTGACGAGGGCGTCTACGTCGGCGGCCGTCGGCTTCTGCGCCGACGAGACGGGCGCGAAAGTTAAAAGGAACAGGCAGAGCAGGCCCGTCATCCGGAGGCTCGTCGTGGGGCGTCTCCCGGGGCGAGTGTTCATGGCTTCCTCCAAGTCCGCAGGTCAGAAGAACGTCGTGGGAGTTGTCCCCGTGTTGACTGGCGCGGCCGGCGGCGGGAGTGGGGCGGGACAACGTCAAGGGGGACCTTGCCCGCACATCTTAGCACCGGCGTCATTAAACTCAAGGAAGGGGCGCTAAACGGCGGCGGAGGGGGGCGGCGCGGTCGGAGGGGCCGGGGAGCAGTCGGCCGTATGGGGAACTATCGCATCCGCCGCGGCGACGCGAGCCGAACATTGCGCCGCCCCGGTGGAATTAACGGAGAACTGCCTTGAGCGTCTTTTGACCCTCGCCCGTCCCGGCTCGGAAAGCGCGCGGGCGCCGGAACTTCGCGGGCGGGGTGATCCCTGGGCCGCGAAGTTTCCGCGTTATGGGCGGAGGCGAAAATCGCCGCCGGCATTCATCTGAAGGGATTCATAAAAGGAGTCAGGAAATGTTAACGAGGCGTCAACTGGTGCTGTCAGCTATCTGTGTGTTCGCGCTGCTGGGCGGCGGCGCGGCGTCCGCGCAGACGCTCTCCGCGAGGCGCGAGGCCGCGCCGTTCGCGGCTTCCGTCTCGGCGGGCGGCGCGCGCTTCGCCGCCCCCGCCGGCGCGTCGAGCCTGCGGGTGGAGGTCTACGCCGCCTCGGGCGAGTTGGTCTTCGACTCCGGCGCCGTGGCGGCCGAGGCCGCCTGGGACGGCCGCGACCTGCGAGGCAACCCGGCGGCCGACGGCTCTTACCGCGTCCGCCTCTCCGCGCAGTACGCGGCGGGCGGCGAGGCCGTCGCCGAGGGCTCGGTCAGCGTCGCGGGCGGCAGGGCGGCGGGCGTCGAACTCGCCCCGCAGACCTTAGCCGGGGCCGCGGCCGCCCCCGACGCCCCGCAGCCGATGGCCGCCGGGGCGGGCACCGCCGGGAGGCTGGCGCGCTGGGCGGACGGCGCGGGCACGCTGACGGACGCCTCCTCGGCCGAGTCCAACGGGATGACCTTCTTCGGGCGCAACAGCTCTTCGCAGGTGGCGCCGCTCTTCACGGGCTCGGACGCCTTCCACGTCGTCGAGATAGGGGCGCCGGGGACGAAGTCGCCGCTGACCCTGGCGGGCGGGTCGGCCGTGATGGAGATGTGGAGGGATTTGGGCGGCGGGACGGGGGCGCCGGCGGCGGCCGTCTCCTACGGGATGGCGAAGCCGGGGACGGCGGCGACGGACGACCTGGTGCTCTCGACCTACAAGGCGGGGGCGGGGTGGAACGAGCGGATGCGCGTGATGAACACGGGCAACGTGGGCATCGGGACGGCGGCGCCGTCGGCGAAGCTCGAAGTGGTGGGCGGCATCAAGGTCAGCGGCGCGGGCAACGGCATCACCTTCCCGGACGGCTCGGTGATGACCTCGGCGGCGTCGGGCGGTTCGGGCGGCAGCCCGTCGGGCACGAGCGTCATCTCGGCCATCAACGCCGCGGGCACGACCGGCACGATTAACGACAACCGCCTCGCGCCGACCGTGGCGCGGCTCGGCGCGGCCAACGCGTGGTCGGCGACGCAGGTCTTCTCGGCCGGCCTCTCGGCCAACAACGCGCTCGTCACCAACGTCGGCAACCCCGTCAACGCGGGCGACGCCGTCAACAAGGCTTACACCGACGCCAACTTCGTCAAGTTCGTCCCCGGCGCCGAGCAGCTTTCGGTCGGCGACGCCAACGGCACGGCGCCGATGATCAACCTGCGCGGCGGCTCGACCTGCTGCTCGGGCCCGGGCGGCCACACGCCGGCCTGGTTCAAGGTCTTCCAGAACGGCAGCTTCGTCGCCACGGGCAACCTCGGCATCGGCGTCAGCCCGATGCAGGGCAAGGGCTACCGCACTTCGTGGGATTCGTACAAGGGCGCGTTCCGCTCGGGCTACGCCGACAACGAGTGGGACGACGTTAACGTCGGCTTCTTCTCGTGGGCGGGCGGCAGCAACTCGACCGCCATCGGCCTCTACGCGCTCGCCTTCGGCGACACGAACTCGGCCGAGAGCACTTCGTCAATCGTCTTCGGCAGCGGCAATCAGGTGAAGGGCGCGGCCGGGTTCGCGGCGGGCGCGGGCAACCGCGTGTGCGACACCTACGGCGTCGCCTTCGGCAACAACGCCAAGTCGGGCGGCCCGCTCATCAACGGCAAGTGCGACCCCGACACCTTCAACATCCGCGGCCTCGCGGCCGTCGCCATCGGCTACAACGTGACGGCCGACCAGGACCACACGACGGCCATGGGCAAGTTCGCCACCAACAACGGCTTCACGGGCACGTTCATCTGGTCGGACGGCTCGGCGCAGCAATCGGCCGACACGTTCCGCAACACGGCGAACAACGAGTTCGCGGCGCGCGCCACGGGCGGCTTCCGCTTCCGCACGAACCTCGGCGGCACGACGGGCTGCAACCTGCCGGCCGGCTCGGGCGTCTTCAACTGCACTTCGAGCCGGACGACGAAGGAGAACTTCTTCGCGGTGGACGGCGAGGACGTGCTGGCGCGGCTGCGCAAGGTGCCCGTCTCGACGTGGAACTACATCTCCGAGGGCCGGCAGTCGCGCCACCTCGGGCCGATGGCCGAAGACTTCTACACGGCCTTCGCGCTCGGCACGAGCGACAAGGCCATCGGCGTGCAGGACGCGGTCGGCGTCAGCCTCGCGGCGGTCAAGGCGCTCGACGCCCGCACGCTGGAGCTTCAGCAGAAGACCGAGGAGGTCGAGCAGCTCCGCGCCCAGGTCACGACGCTGGAGCAGCGCCTCGCCGCCCTCGAACAGCTCGTCCGGAAGCAGGGCGAGGGCCGGCGGAAGTAAGGCTTCCCCAGACTCCCCCGCTTCCCCCGAAGGCGAAAGCCCCGCCCCCTTGAAGAAGGGGCGGGGCTTTCGTCCGCGGTCTTTCGTCGGCGGTCTTTCGTCGGCGGCGGCCGCGGCCGCCTCTGTAGTCCGGCGGCTCAGTAGTTCGTCAGAATCCTGTCGGGCTCGAAGCCCATCTCGCCGAGGCGGTCGCGCGTCTGCTCGATCATCTCGCGCGAGCCGCAGACGAGCGCGACGGGGTCGGAGAGCGACGGCAGCACGTTGTCCAGGAGCGACTGGACGTAGCCGGTCTGCCCCGCCCACTCGTAGCCGTCGGGGCGCGAGATGACCTGCCGCAGCTCGACGCCGGCGGCGCGCCACGTCTCCGTCTCGTCGCGGTAGCAGAAGTCCTCGGGCGTGCGCGCGCCGTAAAGGACGACTATCTGGCCGAAGCGTTCGGCGCGCTGAAGCGCCGAGCGCAGCGCCGAGCGCAGGGGCGCCACGCCCGTCCCCATCGCCACGAAGACGAGGTCGCGCCCCTCCTGCGCCGTGAGGTCGAAGCCGTGCCCGGCTATCGCGGCGAGCCGCACGCGCCCGCCCGGCCCCATCTCGTAGAGGGCGCGGCTCGCCGGGTCGTTCGACCGCTTGACGAGGAACTCCAGCTCGTCGTCCTCCGGCGCGCTCGCGATGGCGAAGTAGGCGCGCCCCTCGCCCTCGACCTCCAGCAGCGCGACCTGCCCCGGCGCGAACGACAGGCCGTGAGGGCCCTCAACGCCCTCCGGCAGCGCGTCGAACGCGCGGACGTCGCGCGCCTCCTCGTGGACGCGCCGGATGACGAGCGCGCGTGCCCCCTTCTCTTCCATCAGAGCCACCGCCTTCGGACTTCCCCGTCAGGATTTTGGCGTAACGGCGCCGAGTGTAGCACGAAGCCCCGGCGCGGCTCACCCCCCGTTGGCGCGGCGCGCGGGGCGTGTGCTAAAACAGACGCCGTCCTACTTCCGTCCGTCGCGCCCGAGACAATGAAGCGCTCTCCGCTGCTGGTCATCTTCGTCACGGTCTTCATAGACCTTGTGGGCTTCGGCATCGTCATCCCGGTGCTGCCGTTCTACGTCGAGGGGACGCAGTTCGACGCGAGCCCGCGCGCCGTCGGGCTCCTCTTCGCCTCCTACTCCGTGATGCAGCTCGTCTTCAGCCCCGTCCTCGGGCGCCTCTCCGACAGGCACGGGCGCCGCCCCGTGCTCTTCTTCAGCCTGCTGGGGACGAGCCTCGGGTTCTTCATCATGGGGTTCGCGACGACGCTGTGGATGCTGTTCGCCGGGCGCATCATAGACGGCGTCACGGGCGGCAACATCTCGACGGCGCAGGCGTACATCGCCGACGTGACGACCGAGGAGAACCGCGCCAAGGGGATGGGGCTCATCGGCGCGGCCTTCGGGCTCGGGTTCATCTTCGGGCCGGCCATCGGCGGCATCCTGTCGCGCTGGGGGGCGCACGTGCCGTTCCTGTTCGCGGGGGGGCTGGCGCTGGCCAACGCCGCGCTGCTCTACTTCGTGCTGCCCGAGACGGTCGGCCCCGGCCACCCGGCGCGCGCGTCGGCGGCCGCCGCGGGGCGCTGGTCGCAACTGGCGCGCGCCGCGCGCCGCCCGCGCCTCGCCTTCGTGCTCGGCATCTACTTCCTGTTCGTGACGGCGTTCTCCATCATGACGTCGTCGTTCGGCCTCTTCACGCTCTTCCGGTTCGGGTTCGACGCGCACGACACGGGCTGGATTTTCGCCTTCGTGGGCGTGGTCGGCGCGCTGGTGCAGGGCGGGCTCATCGGGCGGCTGGTGAAGGCGTTCGGCGAGCCGCCGCTGGTCATCGCGGGCGCGCTGATGTTCGCGGCGAGCCTCGTCTTAATCCCGCTGACGGGCCCGGGCACGGGGACGGCGGCGCTCCTCGGCCTGGGCGCGCTCTTCGCGCTGGGCAACGGGCTGGCGACGCCTTCGCTGACGGCGCTGGCGTCGAGGAGCGCGGGGGCGGGCGAGCAGGGCGGCGTGCTCGGCGTGACGCAGTCGGTGGCGAGTCTGGCGCGCGCGCTCGGGCCGCTCGTCTCGGCCGCGCTCATCTACAGCGCGGCGGCCTCCGTCGGGCGCGACGGCCGGCCGCACAACATGAGCGACGCCTCGGTCGCGACCACCTTCTGGGCGGCGGCCGCCATCATGTTCGTCGCCTTCCTCCTGGCCGGCTACTTCGCGCGCGCCTACGCGCCGCGGCGCGGGGCCGGCGGCGCAGTCCCCGCCGAGGGCACATGAAAAGAAGATTCGCCGCCGCGGCCGCGTCGCTCCTGCTCTGGCAGGCGGGCTTCGCGCAGACGGCCGGGCCCGTGCGCGAATACAGGCGCGCCAACGAGCACCGCATCCTGCGCGAGTTCGTGGAGCTGCTCTCCATCCCGAACGTCGCCTCGGACGCGGAAAACATCCGGCGCAACGCCGCGCGCCTCGTCGAGATGATGACGGCGCGGGGGCTCAGGCCGCGGCTGCTCGAAGCCCGGACGCCGGGCGTCCCGCCCGCGGTCTACGGCGAGTGGCTGACGCCGGGCGCGACGGCCACGCTCGTCCTCTACGCGCACTACGACGGCCAGCCGACCGACGCGCGCAAGTGGGAGGGCACGCGGCCGTGGGAGCCGCGCCTGCGCTCGGCGCCGTTCGAGCGCGGCGGGGCGCTTCTGCCGGCGCCGGCCGCGGGCGAGGCGATAGACCCGGAGTGGCGCCTCTACGCGCGCTCGGCGTCGGACGACAAGGCCGGCGTGATGGCGATACTCACCGCCCTCGACGCGCTGCGCGCTAAAGACATCGGCCCGACGGTCAACCTCAAGTTCTTCTTCGAGGGCGAGGAGGAGGCCGGCTCGCCGCACCTCGTCGAGATTCTCACGCGCCACAGAGAACTGCTCGCCGCCGACGCGTGGCTCGTCTGCGACGGCCCCGTCCACCAGTCCGGGCGCAAGCAGGTCGTCTTCGGCGTGCGCGGCGACGCCAACGTCGAGGTGACGGTCTACGGCCCCGCGCGCCCGCTCCACAGCGGCCACTACGGCAACTGGGCGCCGAACCCCGCGCTGGCGCTCGCGCGGCTGCTCGCCTCTTTGAAGGACGAGCGCGGCCGCGTGACCGTCAAGGGCTGGTACGACGACGCGGAGCCGCTGGGCGAGGCCGAGCGGCGCGCGCTCGCCGACGCGCCCGCCTACGACGAGGAGCTTAAGCGCGAGTTGGGCATCAACCGACCCGAGGGCGGCGGCCGGCCGCTGCTCGAACTCATCAACGAGCCGTCGCTCAACGTCAACGGCCTCGCGAGCGCCGAGACGGGCGCGCTCGCGCGCAACGTCATCCCCGCGACGGCCGTCGCCGCGCTCGATTTGCGGCTGGTCAAGGGTAACGACCACCGCCGTCAGGTCGGACGGCTCGTCGCGCACATACGCGCCCAGGGGTTCCACGTCACCGACCGCGAGCCGACCGAGGCGGAGCGGCTCGCCCACCCGCTGCTGGCGAAGGTCACAGTCTCGCCCGGCGGCTACAACGCCGAGCGCACGCCGATGGACCTGCCCGTTTCGCGCGCGGTCGTCGAGGCCGTGCGGGCCACCTCCGCGCAGCCCGTCGTCCTGATGCCCACGCTCGGCGGCAGCCTCCCGCTCGCGCTCATCCGCGAGACGCTGGGCGCGCCGACCATCACCGTCCCCATCGCCAACCACGACAACAACCAGCACGCGGAGAACGAAAACCTGCGCCTGCAAAACCTCTGGGACGGCGTCGAAACCTACGCCGCGCTGATGACGATGAAGCTCGGGAGGCGGTAGACGATAATCAGTAGTCTGTAGTCGGCGGTAAAAAGCTTCGGCGGGCGTCGGGTCTTAAACGTGACGCCCGCCGAAGCTTTTCCGCCGAAGCTTTTCCGCCGCCCGCCGGCCGCCGCCCGCCGCCCTTTCACCAGATGGAGGGGATGGAAGACTCGTCCACTTCGAGGGCTTCGCCGTCGGGGAGGATGTGCACGAGGCGCGCGCCGCGGGCGCGCAGCGGCGGCGAGAGCAGGCCGACGCGGTGGCAGTTGGCGCGCGGCTGTTTGTGCGAGGTGAGCGGGCGCGACTCCGAGCACATCAGCGCGACGCGCGCGTCCGCGGCCAGCTCCATCACGCGCTCCAGCCCGCGGTTCAGCTCCTCGGTCGGCGCGACCACCTTGCCGCCGCACTCGGGCAGCCACTCGTAGCCGACGCCCGCCTCGCGCAGATTCGCCGACAGGACCTGCCCGTTGAACTGCGGCCACCGCGAGCGCGCGGCGCTCCGCACGTCGCACAGGACCTCTATCTCGTACCGCCTGAGCAGCGCGAGAAAATCCGCCCACGAGTGGCGGCCGTGGCCGACGGTGTAGATGGTGACGCTCATGTCTGAACAACGAAGCAGGCGCGGCGGACGACGAAGCGGCGGCGGCGGACGGCGAGCCGAAGGCGGAGGGCCTTCAACTCATCGTTCGCCGCCCTCCCTTTGAAGCAACTCCCGCCGCAACTCCTCCGCGGTCAGGCCGACGAGCCGGCCGCCGGTGAAGAGCGGGTCGCGCGACACGTCGAGGCCGGCGAAGGGCGGCGCCGTGAAGGCGTCCATCTCCTCGTCCGTGTCGAAGTCCGTCTCGGCGAGGACGAGGCCGCGCAGCGGGCCCAGAAAGACGTCAACCGAGTAGAGGCGCCCTTCGCGCTCGTAGGGGTAGCGGTTCTTGCGCAGCTCGTCGCCCTCGAAGACCGAGAAGACCTCGTACTCGTACTCGTTCAGGTAGATGCTCGTAATCAGCGTGCGCGAGAAGTCGGGCGGCGCGGGCGCGTGCTTCTGCGTCAGCTTGAGCGTCCACTCGCCGGTCGGCACCCAGCGGTGCTTGCGCAGCCGCAGGCGCGTGCCCGTCACGTAGTTGTCCGTAATCTGCGCGTGGGGCGCGTGCGGCTCAAGCCCCGGCGGCAGCCCCCGCAAAAGGTAGCGCCGCTCGCGCTCGACCCGCGCGTACTTCGGCGAGTGGTCGGCGCTCAAACGCCCCGCGCCGATGCCCTTCATGCGAAGGCCAGCTCCTCCTCGCGCTCGCGCAGGTACTCGCCGGGCTCGACGATGTGGCCGGCGACGGCCGAGGCGGCGACGACGAACGGGCTGGCGAGGTAGACCTTGCCGGGGCCGCTGCGGCCGGGGAAGTTGCGGTTCTGCGCGCTGACGGTCACCTGCTCGGCCGAGCGCGACGCGCCCGGCCCCGCGTTGATGCACGCGCCGCACGACGGGTCAATCAGCTCGGCCCCCGCGCGCTCGAAGATTTCGATGTAGCCGCGCGAGCGCGCGTACTCCTTGATCTTCTGCGAGCCGAACTGGAGGTAGAGGTGGACGCCGGGCGCGACGCGCTTGCCCTGCTCGACCGCGCGCCGCAGCACGTCCGCGTACATGTCCATGTCGGCCATCTTGCCGCCCGTGCACGAGCCGCCGTAGGCGATGTCAATCTTGACGGGCTCCTGCAGCTCCGCGACCGGCAGGCCGTTGCGCGGGTCGCCGGGCGTGGCGACCATCGGCCGCACCTGCGCGAGGTCAATCTCGAAGTCGGCCGCGTACTCGGCGTCGGGGTCGCTTTGGAGGAAGCCGGCGCGTATCTCCTCTTCCGGGAGGCCGCGCGCCTGCTTCAGGTATTCGAGCGTCACCTCGTCGGGCTCGATGATGCCCGTGAAGCCGCCGGCCTCGACCGCCATGTTCGTGAGCGTCGCGCGCTCGTCTATTGACCAGCCCCTCAGCCCCTCGCCCGCGAACTCCAGCACCTGCCCGATGCCCTTGCCCTGCTTCATGTAGTCGGTCGCGAGGATGACGAGCATCACGTCCTTGGCCGAGACGTCCGGGCGCTTCTCGCCCTTGAGGCGGAAGCGTACGACCTCCGGGACGCGGACGCGGATGTCCTTCGTGTACCAGGCGTTCGCCATGTCGGTCGAGCCGACGCCGAAGGCGAAGCAGCCGAGCACGCCCGCCATGCAGGTGTGCGAGTCCGTCCCGATGACGAGCTGGCCGGGCAGCGCGATGTCCTCGACGACCGCGTTGTGACAGATGGCCTCGGAGCCGCGCTCCTCCGTCCCGCCGTAGAGCCGGATGCCCTGCTGCTCGGTAAAACTCTCCTGCGTGGTCGCCAGCCCGTTGGCGCGCTCCAGCAGCCCCATCTTCTTCTTCTCCTCGGGCATGACGCGCCCGAGGAACGTGAGGTGGTCGCGGAAGGCGTAGACCGACCCGGGCTCGGTCACGCGCGCGCCGGCGCCCAGGGCCTGCTTGAAGAGCGACTCGGCCATCGGCGTCACGTACTCGTGCGAGAAGCGCACGTCGGCGACGGCGAAGAGCGCGTCGCCGGGCCTGACGGCCTCGACGCCCACCTCGCCCGCGCGGACGAAGGCGTGGCGCGCGACTATCTTCTCGACGATGTTCATCGGCCGCCTCTTCGTCTCCAGCGCGGGCGGGGTGACCTCGCCCGCGAGCCGCGCCTTGTTGTAGTTGAACAGGCCGCCGTGCTCGACTATCTGCCGCGAGATGGGGTCGAGCCCGCGCGTGAACTCTTCGAGCGGTATCTCCTCGCCGCGCCCGATGCGCTCCAGCAGCCCGAAGTCGGTCGAGGTCAGCAGGCCGATGTTCTGGCAGTTCTGCCCGTAAATCTTCTCAATCGTCTTGGCGATGACGAGCTGGAGGCCGGCGGCCTTCTCGGCGAACGGCGCCGTCTCGCGCGACGAGCCGCAGCCCTTCGACAGCCCCGAGACGACGACGGCGAAGCCGCCCCGCCTGACCTCGTCCTTCCTGACCGCGCCCTCGCGCATCCCGACGTAGACGTACTCGCCGAGCGTCTCGTCGTAGTAGAAGCAGACCCAGCCGGGCGTTATCTCGTCGGTCGAGATGTTGTTCATCAGCGGCCGCTCCGGGTCGTGCCCCAGGTCCTCGCCCGCCTCCAGTTGCCGCCTGACCAGCGACACGTCCTCCGTGAGGTGCAGCACGCGCCCTTCAAACCTCAGGCGCTCGGGGCGCCTCGTCGTCTTCTCTGCGCTCATCCCAGACTCCTCTTCGATGACCCGCGAATTATTCCCTTGAATACCAAAGACTTGATTATAGACGACGCCCCGCGCCCCGCGCACCCGCCCGCGCGCGCCGGCCGCGCCGGGGACAAGGTCTGCGTCCCCCTCAAACGCCCCGGGGGCGGGCGCCGTCCGCCTCGCCTCCCCGCCCGGGCCGCACATAATTCTTGACACCGCTCCCGCGTCCGGCATAGTGTGCATATAGAGCGTTCGTCGCCCCGCCGGCGAACGCTCCACCTTCGTCGGCCTCACCTTCTTCGAGCGCAATACCAGACAAGGGGCGGCAACATTAAAAGGGTTGTGCACGGCGCGGCGCGCCCCGCCGCGGCCGGCGCGCAACCCGCCAGGGACGGCCCCCGTGCGCCCGCGCAGCCCCGCGCCGGGCGGCGGAATCTCACCGCACTCAACAGTGATGGAGAAACACGCATGAAAGTAAACGTCATCAACACCGGCGGCACCATCAGCTGCGCCGGCCATCCGCTGGCCCCGATGTCGGCGGCGCAGTTCGCCGCGGCCTGCGAGACGATTCTCAACCCCATCCTCCTGCAACAGTTCCCCGACCTGCAAATCAACTACGTCACCGACCTGACCTTCACCGAGTCCGTTACGGGGACGCTCGACAGCACCAACCTCCAGCCGACCGACTGGTGCCTGATGGCCTCCTACATCCTCAGCCACTACGGGGACTGCGACGGCTGGGTGGTGCTGCACGGCACGGACAGCATGGACTTCACGGGGACGGCGCTGCCGTTCCTGCTCACCACCTTCTCGGCCGAAGGGTTCCCCATCGCCTCTCTGAGCAAGCCGGTCATCATCACGGGCTCGCAGGTGCCGATGTTCTACGAGAACACGCAGAGCCCGCCGCAGCTCTCGCTCAACTTCAACACCGACGCCTTCCAGAACTTCTGCGGCGCGGTGGCCGCCGCGCAGTCGGGCGTCCCCGAGGTCTGCATCTACTTCCAGAACCACCTCTACCGCGGCAACCGGAGCCTGAAGACGAACGCCAGCGAGTTCGACGCCTTCTCCTCGCCCAACTACCCGGCGCTCGCCGAGTACGGCATCACGTTCCGCGTCGCCCGTGAGAACGTGCTGCCGCCGCCCGTCAACTACGCCGTCAGCCTCGACAACCAGTCGGCGCTGAACGCCGCCGTCGCGCAGCTCGACTACGTCGCGGCGAACATCAACAGCTTCCCCGTCATGCAGTTCAACGCCTTCCCGGCCTGGTACCAGTTCAACGACCAGCAGGGCACGTCCTCGGGGCTCATCGCGTCGCTCATCAACGCCTGCGTCGGCCAGGGTATCAAGGGGCTCATCCTCGAGTCTTACGGCGAGGGCAACTTCCCCTCCGGCAACCCCGACACGCCGTCGAAGGGCGCGGCCTACCAGGCGCTCTACAACGCGAACGCCAAGGGCGTCGTCATCGTGGACTGCACGCAGGTCATCCAGGGCGTCGTCAACGACAACGCCTACGCCGCCGGCGCGTGGCTGCCCGCGGTCGGCGCGCTCAACCCGGCCGACATGACGCCGATGGCGGCCTTCGCCAAGCTCATGATCCTGCTGGCGAGCGCCGGCTACTCCGCCAACAACTGGAGCGCGGCCGTCGTCAAGCGCCTCTTCCAGCTCGACCTGCTCGGCGAGATGATGGACGTCAGCCGGCTCGACAGCCGCGGCAATTCCGCCCTGCTGCCGGGCCAGTCGCTCACCGCCCTCGACGGCAGCGCGACCCTGACGAACGACCCGGCGGCCGGGCCCGTCCTGGCCGACAGCAAGGGGCAGACGCTGTGGCAGCCGCTCTCGGCCCCGCCCGGCTCCGAGATGCCGGGGCAGCTCGTCATGCAGGGCGACGGCAACCTCGTCTTCTACAGCCGCTACAACTCGCCGATGTGGGCGACCAACACGGGGCGGCCCGACGGCGCCGCCTCGATGCTCATCCTCGGCGGCTCGACCAGCGACCACTCGCTGTCGCTGACCGTCTACGACTACTCCAGGGGCGTGACCACCAGCACCCTCTACCCCTGAACCGCGCGGATTTCTAAGATTTCTAAACAGACGGCCCACACATTTCGTGTCCGAAGCCGCCTTACGTTTCCGACCCGACCAGACGCAAAAGGAGACTCAATGACCGCACCAGTCAAGCAGTTCAAGTTCAGCGGAAGAATCGCCCCGCAAGACCCCCTCCACCAGTTCACGACCGCCCCCGCCGCGGGGGCTCCGCCCGACGAGCACTACCTCGCGCCGACCACCGTCCAGGTGAACATCGTCGTCCCGGCCGGCAAGGGGACCATCGGCGTCCCGCAGTACTCCCCGACCGTCAACGGCGGCATCCCGTCCGGCTACGACCCCGCCGGCGACTGTCAGGGCAACTACATGTCCTACAAGTTCCAGCCGAACAACAACTGCTACGCCTACGGCTGCAACATCACGCCGAACACCTTCCCGCAGCCCGGGCGGCAGAGCGGCTACCTGCTGACGGCCGCCGACTTCACGCAGCCCTTCGAGCAGCTCGGCCAGCTCGTCAGCTCCTACGCCGTGAAGGACGGCCTCCAGTTCGCCGGCCGGACGATGGCCGAGCTGATGCAGTTCAAGTCCACCAAGCAGGGCACGAACCCCAACGCCGGCGGCGGCGACAGCGGCGCCGGACTCGGAGCCGGCTTCCTGCCCGGCCACTTCGTCGCCCTGATGATTTCGCCGGCCGGCGACGCCAACTGGCCGGGCGACTACCACTGGGCGCGCTGCGACAACTCGTCCGGCGGCTGCAACTCCTGGTCGCAGAAGGACGGCAACGACCAGGTGACCAACTTCGACTTCGCCGGCAACCCCATCACCGACCCGGCCGGCGCCAACTGGACGGTCAACCAGGGGCCCATCCCTTCGGGCTCGCCCGACGCGGGCGACGACCAGGTGGTCGAGTACGCCTTCTACTGCTACATGTTCGTGCCCAACTCGGGCGTGAACATCATCTGACGCGCCGGCCGCGGGCCGCGAATCGTCAAGCCTGACAGTAAAGGACGAATTTCCATCCGGTCAGGTTTGACGGCTCGCGGCGCGCGGCCCGCGGAGTTTTCCACAAAACGGGGATGAGATTTCCACCTGTGGAAATCGCCTGTTGATGAACTTTTCAGATGCCTCTAAAAGCCGTAAAAGCGGGCGAAATCCGGGTGGAATCTTTTTTGAAGAAAAGGCTTGACAGCCCCGGGACGCGTGCGTATAGTCCGGCTCCCGTCGCGGTTGTCACGGCAACCACGACCGGCGTGGGGATCGGCGGATTGGGGCGGAAACGTTTCAATCCGAGGACAGCGACAAGCGGCAAACGTCGCTGCCACTGACGCCCCGGCCGAGGCCGAAAGGCCTGCGCAGGGATGAGGCCGACGGGCGTCTCCCGGGCCGCGCGGATAAAAACGCGACGGCGCTCCGGCGGAGTAATTAACCGGCGGGGTAGCGAACGCCGCTCAACCTCGGTTGAGCCTCGTTGTCCAGAACGTAGACTGGAGGTGGAGGTAAAGCCACCAGAACAAAAACCAACAGGCGCCAGTCCTTCGGGGCTGAGAGGCGGACGATAGTCAGCCCGCGCCGACCGGGGGTCGGGCCGCCGCAGGCCACGCCGCCGGGATACAAATCAGGCAGCCCGTCGCGTGTACATGCAAAGGTTGCCGTCCCTCTGAATCGCTCCGGCGGTTCTAAGGGATCAAGGGTTGGGCTGCTGCTCCTCGTGGGCCGCAGCCCAATTTCTTTTTTGCCCTCCGCGCAAGTCCCTCCGCGCGAATCCACGCCGCCCGCAGGCCCGCCCGCGCCTCGACCCGGAAGAACCCTGTACCCGCCCCGCGGATGAGGATATGATGCGTGGCGTCCCCGCGCGCTCCGGCGGGGCGCACGTCAGAGCCGGAATCTGAGGGGGAACAAAATTAGTGGACTGGATGGCCGACCCGCAGGCGTGGATTGCTTTCGCGACGTTGTTGGCGCTGGAGATCGTCCTCGGGATTGACAACATCATCTTCATCTCCATCCTGGCGGGCAAGCTGCCCGCCGCCGAGCAGGCGCGGGCGCGCTACGTCGGGCTCGGGCTGGCGCTGGTGACGCGCGTGCTGCTGCTCTTCTCGCTGACGTGGGTCATCGGCCTGACGACGCCGCTGTTCGGCCTCTTCGGCCACGGGGTTTCGGGGCGCGACCTCATCCTCATCCTCGGCGGCCTGTTCCTGCTCGGCAAGGCGACCTTCGAGATTCACGAGAACCTGGAGGGCGAGCCCGGCCACGCCTCGGCCAAGGTCAAGGCGACCTTCGCGAGCGTCATCATCCAGATTCTGCTGCTCGACGTGGTCTTCTCGCTCGACTCGGTGATTACGGCCGTCGGGATGGTGGACCGGATCGAGATAATGATTTCGGCGGTCGTCGTCTCCATCGCCTTCATGATGGTGTTCGCCGCGCCCGTCAGCGCCTTCGTCGCGCGGCACCCGACCATCAAGATGCTGGCGCTCAGCTTCCTCCTGCTCATCGGCCTGACGCTCATCGTCGAGGGCTTCGGCGTCCACATCCCGAAGGGCTACGTCTACTTCGCGATGGGCTTCTCGGTCTTCGTCGAGCTGCTCAACATCCGTCTGCGCAAGAAGACCGTCCCCGTAGACCTGCACGAGCGCTACACGCCCGACGACGGCGCGCGCAAGTCCTCCGGGGGGTGAGGCCGCGCGCGCCGGACGCCGCCGGCGGGCCGGCTCCCGGCACCTTACCGCGGCGCCGCCGTCTGCGCCGCCTTCATCGAAGCCGCGACGCGCGCCCGTGCGAAAGACAAAAGCGAGGCGCGGCCTAAGAAGAACTTCATGCTGACCGCCGGGCTCTTCATCTCAATCCTGTTGGGCGTCGCCGCGTTGTGGCTGGCGCTCGGGCGCGCGCGCGAGGGCGGCGCGGCGTCGCGCGAGCTGGCCGGGCTGCGCGGGTGGCTGGCGGGCGAGCTGTCGGCGCTGCGCGACGGCTTGGAGGCGGAGCGGCGCAGGGGCGAGCGGCAGGAAGCGCGGCTGAACGACCTCGCCGCCGCGCAGGCAGGGATGCGGCGCTCGCTCGAAGCCGCGGGGCGAGACGCGAAGGCCGCGGGCGAGACGGAGACGGCGGGCGCCGGCGCGCACGGGGAACAACCCGGCGCGGGGGCGTCGGCCTCGGCGGGCTCGCGCCGGGACGCGGATTCGTCGGCCGTCGCGGAGGCCGGCGGCGCGGCCGGCGCCGTTGACGAGGCGGACGCCCCGGAGGCTTCGGACGTCGCGGCGCTGGCGCGCTCGATGGAGGACTTTTTCAACGGGACGACGGGCCCGCGCGAGCTTCTGGGGCACGAGACGTTCGAGCGCGGTGTGACGCTGCTGCTCGGCGCGGGGCACACGACCCACGGCCTGCTCGCGCGCGCGGTCGAACCGAACGCGGTCGTCGCCTGCATGGCGCTCGAAGCGTTGGCGCGGCGCGCGGGCGACGACGACGAGGTCGTCGAGGCCGTCCTGCGCGACGCGAACAGCTACTACTACTGGCCGCGCCTCTACGCCATGCGCGCGCTCGCCGCGCACGCCGGCCCGCGACGCGTGCTGGCGCGCCTGCTCGCGCGGCTCAACTTCACGTGGCGCGACGAGACGCCCTTGCAGGCGCTCCGTGAGCTGACCGCCGCGCGCGTCGCGGCCGGCGACGCGTTCACGGCGCGCGAGCTGCTCGCGGAGGCCGAGGCCGCCGGCCGCGGCGACGAGCAGACGGACGTGGCGCAGACGGCGCTCGAAGTCGGCCCGCTGCTGCCGGCCGACGTGCGCGCGGAGCTGTCGCAGCGCGTCGCGTGGCGCGAGACGGCGCAGTTCCTCAAGTCGCTCGGGCGCGTGTGGGAGGACGGCGACGACGGCGAGGTCTTCGTGCTCGACTCGGTGGCCGCGCGCGTCGCGGAGCTGGAGGCGGCGCTGGCGCGCGAGCCGGCGCGCTCCGTCCTGCTCGTCGGCGAGTCGGGCACGGGCAAGACGGCGCTCGTGCGGGCGCTCGCCGCGCGGCTGCGCGGCGAGGACTGGCTCGTCTTCGAGGCCGCCGCCTCGGAGGTGATGGCCGGGCAGACCTACATCGGCCAGATAGAGGAGCGCGTCCAGTCCATCATCCGGCAGTTGGAGGGCAAGCGCGTCCTCTGGGTCATGCCCAACTTCCACGAGGCGCTGTGGGCCGGCCGCCACCGCTACAGCCCGACCGGCGTGCTCGACCTGCTGCTGCCGCACATCGAGAGCGGCGCCGTCAGAATCGTCGGCGAGGCGCCGTCCGAGGCTTACGAGCAGCTTTTGCGTATGCGGCCGCGGCTGCGCACGGCGATGCAGACGTGCCGGGTCGCGCCGCTACGGGACGAGGAGACTTTGGAACTCGGCCGCCGCTGGGCCGTCACGCGGGGCGAGCGCGGGGCCGAGGGGGGCGCGCCCCGCACGCCGCCGCGCGCCTCCGAGCGGACGCTGCGCGAGGCGTTGCAGCTCGCCAAGCAGTACCTCGCCGACAAGGCCGCGCCCGGCAACCTGCTGCTGCTGCTCGACGCGACCGACCGCCGCCTGCGCGCAGAGGAGTCGAAGGCCGACGAGATGAGGCTCGACGACCTGCTGGTCACGCTCTCGCAGTTGACGGGCGTGCCCGTGCAGATGCTCGACGAGCGCGAGGGGCTGGACCTCGCTTCCTTGCGCGCCTTCTTCGAGCGCCGCGTGCTGGGGCAGCCCGAGGCCGTGGACTGCCTGGTCGAGCGCGTGGCGATGATAAAGGCCGGGCTGACGGACCCGACGCGGCCGCAGGGCGTCTTCCTCTTCGTCGGCCCGACGGGGACGGGCAAGACCGAAATCGCCAAGACGCTGGCCGAGTTCCTCTTCGGCTCGCACGAGCGCATGATTCGGCTCGACATGAGCGAGTTGCAGACGTGGGAGTCGCAGGGCAGGATACTCGGCGAGGCCGAGGAGACGAGCGACAGCGCGGCCCTCGTCAACCAGATTCGCAAGCAGCCCTTCTCGGTCGTCCTCCTCGACGAGTTCGAGAAGGCGCACCCGTCCGTGTGGGACCTCTTCCTGCAAGTCTTCGACGACGGCCGCCTGACCGACCGGCGCGGCAACACGGCCGACTTCCGCCACTCGGTCATCATCATGACCTCGAACCTCGGCGCGACGCTCCCGCACGGGGCCAGCGTCGGGTTCGCGCAGGAGCAGTCGCAGTTCGCCGCCGGGTCGGTCGAGCGCGCCGTGGGGCGCGCCTTCCGGCGGGAGTTCGTCAACCGCCTCGACCGCGTCGTCGTCTTCCGCCCTCTGGGGCGCGGCGTGATGCGCGACCTGCTGCGCAAGGAGCTGACGGACGTGCTGACGCGCAGGGGCCTGCGCACGCGCCAGTGGGCGGTCGAGTGGGACGAGTCGGCGGTCGAGTTTCTTCTGGAGAAGGGCTTCACGGCCGACCTCGGCGCGCGGCCGCTCAAGCGCGCCGTTGACCGCTACCTGCTCTCGCCGCTCGCGCTCTCTATCGTCAACCACCAGTTCCCGGAGGGCGACCAGTTCCTCTTCGTGCGCTCGTCGGCCGACGGCCAGTCGCTCGACGTGCAGTTCGTAGACCCGGACGCGCCCGAGAAGACCGAAGGGCCGGCGGAAGTCTCGGCCGACGCGGCGGACGAGGAGGACTTCGAGGAGGCGGCGCGCGAGCTGCGTCTGGAGTCGGTGGCGCTCGACCCGCGGGGCGCGCCCGAGGAGTTGCGCTTCCTTCAGGAGCGTTACGACGACGTGGCCGCGCAGGTCGAGGACGGGGCCTGGCGGCGGCGCAAGGAGGAGGCGCTCGGCCAGATGCAGACGGCCGACTTCTGGTCTTCGCCGCGGAGGTTCGCCGTGCTCGGCGCCGTCGAGTACATGGACCGCATCGAGGCGGGGCTGGCGACGGCCGGCTCGCTGCTCGCGCGCCTGCGCGGCGACCGCAAGCGGCTGCCGCCCGACCTCGTCGCGCGCCTCGCGCAGCAGCTCTACCTGCTCGACGCCGCCTGCCGCGGGCTCTCCGAGGGCGAGCCGCGCGACGCCTTCCTGCTCGTCACGGCCAGCCGCGAGGCCGGGGCCGACCGCGCGCGCAGCGACGACTTCGCGCGCACGCTGGCGCGCATGTACCGGCGCTGGGCCGAGCGCCGGCGGATGCGCCTCGACCTGATAGAGGAGCGCGGCGGCGCGGCGGCGAACGGCGCGGCGGCGGAAGGTTACGGCGCGCTCTTCGGCGTCTCGGGCTACGCGGCCTACACGATTCTGCGCGGCGAGGCGGGGCTCCACGTGCTTGAGACGCCGCAGGAGGAAAAGTCTTTCGACCGCGCGCGGGCGACCGTCCGCGTCGTCGCGCAGCCGGACGAGCCGGCGGGGCGCGGGCGCGAGGCGCTCGCCGCGCAGGCCGCCCGCGCGCTCGCCGCGCAGGCCGCGCCGCCCTCGGCAATCGTCCGCCGCTACCGCGAGGAGCCCTCGCCGCTCGTCCGCGACTCGGCGCGCGGCTGGCGCACGGGCCGGCTCGAACGTGTCCTCGACGGCGACTTCGACCTCATCACTTGAAAGGTGAAGGCGGAAGACGGAAAGGACGAAGGCGGAAGGACGAAGGCGGAAGGATGAAAGCGGAAGGATGAAAGCGGAAGGATGAAAG